>CAIUZX010000030.1 GCA_903903715.1 uncultured Caulobacterales bacterium | reverse complement strand
GTTCGTGGCTGACCGTCGCGAGGAACTCGGTCTTGGCCTTCAACGCCTTTTCGAGGAAGGTGTTGGAGACTTCCAGTCGGTCACGGGCGATGGCCAGGGCCTTACGGCTGCGCAGCAGGGTGATCAAGAACGCCACGAGGACGCCCAACAGCAGTACGACCGCGATCATGCCGCCGATCAGGGCGTTGGTGCGCGTCTGCGCCAGTTTGACGTCCCGTTCCAACTGGCCGGCCTTGAGATTGGCGATCTTCAGGTCCTGATTGGCGAAATCGAACTGCGCCGTCGTCAGTGAGGCGCTGGCCGACGCCGCGAGCTTCAAGGCTTCGGTCGACAGGCGTTCGTAGAGTTCGTGGTGCTTCAGCGCCTTCGCGGGATCGCCAGCGGTCTTGTAAATCTCATAGGCCAGCTTATGGAAATCCACTGCGGCTTCGCTGTGAGAGCTGAGCGATCCGCTGGCGAACACCTTTTCAATATACTGCTTGGCCTCGGCCACGTGACCTTCGCGATAGGCGATCGTCGCGCGTTGACCCCAAAGAGCGGCCATTTCCTCGCGTTCGTTCGGATCGTCAGCGATGAGCATCTGGGCGCGCGCCACCGCGCTCTTCGCCCGTTCGATATTGCCCGAAAGCGTGTCATTGACCGCGATGTTGTTGAGAATGGACGCCTGCTGCGCCTTGTTCTTGTACTTCCCGGCAATTTCGGCGGCGACGATCAGGCTCTTTGTGGACTTATCCAGTTCGCCCAAGCCGCGAAGTGCCAAACCGATATTATTCTGCGTCGTCGACTGTAATATCGGGTCGTCCTTATAGGTCTCCAGCGCCAATTCCTGGTAGTGGAGCGCGCGTTTGTAGTCATTGGCGATGTAGTAAAGCGTGCCGATTTCAGAGAGGGCAATGGACTCCTGCCGGGGCAGGTTGGCTTTCTGATAGATCTTGTAGGCCTCCTGTTCGTCATGCAGCGCCTCGCCGTACCGGCCCTGAGCCAACCCGATACGTCCGCGAACCAGGGTCAGGTCGCCGTGAAGCTTGGAAACGGAGTCGATTTCCGACACGATGACGAGCGCTTCATTGACATCGGGAAGCGCTTCTTCGCCGCGATTGAGTCTGTAAAGCGCTTCGGCTTTCAGCCAGGCGGCGGTCGCTGCGGATATCTGCTTCGATCGGGATGGCGGCAGGGCTGCGATCTGAGCGGACGCGGCGGTCGCAAGTTGCAATGCGACCCGTTCGTCGCTCGACATGGCGACCTGGGCGTCGCGCAACTTGGCGGCGACGTCGTCGGCGCTGGGTGAGCTCGTGGCGACGCTCACGGCGGCGGACGCACCCAGCGCACAAAGCGCCTGCATGATCACACTTAGCAATCCGGGTGCAGTTCTCGCCATCAGATGGCTGGTCCTCGTGCGCGTTTCTTGTCGCAGCCTCATCCTGCTACAAAACGACCAATATTTGCTTAACTCTGCACGGCCTTGCCTGCATGTGGTGTAATCATGAAATTTTCATTCAAATTCTGTTTACCAACGCAAATCGTAGGCCGCGGAATAAGTCCTGTGAAGATTGCTATAGTTTATTCATATTATGTATACGCGATCGAAATCGCCTATTTTTCGAATGTATCTCATCTATATATACGAACTGAATCGCATTTGTATTTTAGGTAAATTTCGCATTATCCATCAGTACTCAAAATAAGCTATGGTATATTTCAATTTACAATATCTGTGAACATGACGTTAAACGACCTCGCGTACAAGTCAGGGTAAGGTCACTTAGGATACACAACCATGACACAGATCGGCTCAGCAGCCTCACGGCTCCTCCGCTCCACCGCGTTGGTGACGTGCTCGCTCGGCGCGCTCCTCGCAGCGCCCGCCGTCTCTCAGGCGTCGGGATCCATCACGCCCTATTACGGGAACCTGCATCCCTTCTACGGCAACCTGCATCCCTTCTACGGCAACCTGCATCCGTTCTCTGCGGACGTCAGCACGACCTACGGGGACGTCACGCCCTTTTACGGCAACCTGCATCCCTTCTACGGAAACCTGCACCCCTTCACGGCGAACACGCCGGGCGCAAGCACGACTGACGACGCCTTCTACGCGGCGACGATGTCCAACTCCTACTGGGGCCAGGGCGCGTTCAACCCGTTCACCTGGGTTCCGAAGGCCGGCGCCGCCAGCCAGGTCGGCCCTCTGAACGTCGTCCAGTTCAGCCAGATCGGCGGCTTCTGGTCCAACCAGACCAGCGCCTGGCTTCCCCTGTGGCAGACATGGCAGTCCGCGCAGGACAATAGCGCCTCCGCGATCGCCGCCGCGAATTCCGCCACGGCATCGGCCACCGCCGCGGCTGCCTCGGCCGCTTCAGCGTCCGCCTCGGCCACCGCCGCAGATCAGGCCGCCGCCGCCCAGACCGACGCCGCCAAGAATGCGTCCGCCGCCGCCCGGGACGCGACCGACAAGGCCAAGACGGCCGCGCAGAAGACCGCGGCAGCCAACCAGACCGCCGCCGCCGCTTCGGCAACCGCCGCCGCAGCGTCTGCAACCGCCGCCGCGAAGAACGCGAAAACCGCCGCCGC
>CAIUZX010000029.1 GCA_903903715.1 uncultured Caulobacterales bacterium | reverse complement strand
GGCGCGTCTGCTGCTTTCAAAGCCCGACATGCTGCTGCTGGACGAACCGACCAACCACCTGGACGCCGAGAGCGTGGCCTGGCTGCAGCATCACCTGGAAGCCTTCCCGGGCTGCGTCATCCTGGTGACCCACGACCGCTATTTCCTGGACCAAGTGACCAAGTGGACCCTGGAGCTCGACCGCGGCAAGGGTATTCCCTACGAGGGCAATTACTCCGGCTGGCTGGAACAGAAGACCAAGCGAATTGTCCAGGAACAGTCGGAAAGCACGGCCCGCCAGCGCGCGATGACCCGGGAGCTGGAATGGGTTCGGTCGGGTGCCAAGGCTCGCCAAGCCAAGTCTAAGGCTCGTCTGGCCGCCTATGATGAAATGGTCCGCGAGCAGGAACTGGCTAGGGGCGCTCAGACCTTTGCCACCATCCAGATCCCACCCGGCCCGCGCTTGGGTAATGTGGTTCTGGAAGCCGACAAGCTCAGCAAGTCCTATGGCGACAAGGTGCTGTTCGAGAACCTCAGCTTTAAGCTGCCGCCCAACGGCATTGTCGGCGTCATCGGCCCCAATGGTGCCGGCAAGTCGACCCTGTTCCGGATCATTACTGGCCAGGAACAGCCCGATAGCGGCACCTTCCGCCTGGGCGAGACCGTGAAGCTCTCTTACGTGGACCAGAGCCGCGATGCCCTCGATCCTGCCAAGACCATCTGGCAGGAGGTCAGCCAGGGCCTGGACATCCTCACCGTCGGCAAGCGGGAGATCAATACACGCTCCTATGTGGGCTCGTTCAACTTCAAGGGCGGCGACCAGCAGAAGAAGGTCGGCCTGCTCTCAGGCGGTGAGCGCAACCGCGTGCATCTCGCCAAGACCCTGGCGTCGGGGGGCAACCTGATCCTGCTCGACGAACCGACCAACGACCTCGACATCGAGACGCTGCAGGCGCTGGAAGAGGCGCTGGAGGAATTCGCGGGCTGCGCCGTGGTCATCAGCCACGACCGCTGGTTCCTCGACCGCCTCGCCACCCACATCCTCGCCTTCGAGGGCGACAGCCATATCGAGTGGTTCGAAGGCAACTTCGAAGCCTATGAGGAAGACAAGAAGCGCCGCCTGGGCGCCGACAGCCTGATCCCCAAGCGCATCAAGTTCCAGAAGTTCGCGCGGTAGACGACGACGAGCGAGTCACGCCACCCTTTCGGTCGCCTCGATCGAAAGGGTCCCACGTGCGGTCGGTCTATATCAACCTCGCTTCGGAGACAGCGCGGCGCGCGGATCTCGAGGCGAACTTTCTGACACATGCCGGGCCCGGCTGGTCGCTGGCGCGGCTGGGGGCGGTGACGCCGGACGATGTGCGGGCTGCAGGGATAGGCGGAATCCTCCGCCCGACGGAGAAAGCCTGTTTCCTCAGCCACCGCAACGCCGTCGCGACAGGCCTTGGAAGCGGCGAGCCCGTTGCGGTGTTCGAGGACGACATCGTCCTTGGCCCGACCACCACCGCGCTGGTCGACCAGGTGCTCGCGGGCAATCCGGATCTCGACTGGGATATCCTCTATCTTGAGGTCTGCATCAGCCGGATGGAGACGATGGTCGAGCTGTTCCGCCTGCGTCGCCATCTCGACGGTCAGGGCGGCGTAACGCTGATCAATCTCGCGGGCGTGGAGTACGCCGGCGCGACGGCCTATCTCGTTCATCCAAAAGCGCAGGCGAAGATCATCGAGATCATCGCGGGTCTTGGCGAGTTGAATGCGCCCTATGACGTGGTCCTGCGCGACCTCGTCCGGCAGGGGGTGTTGAAGGGCTACGCCTTCTTTCCGTTCCTCAGCGGCTTTTCGGACCACGTGCTGACGTCGCAGGTCCAGCTCGGCGAGACCCACGGCGCCGACCGGGTGTGGATCGCCTTCCGCCAGCTGATGCAGCTTGACCGGGACCTCGGGCGCCTGCGTCCCACCGTGGAGGCGATCCGGCGCGACTTGAGCGACGACGAGGCGGAGCTGTTCGGCGCGCTGCTTGGCGCCATGCTTGGCCCGGGCTTTCAGACAAAGTAGTGCGGGCGTCCTGGACCGCTGGCGGATCCGAAGTCGCACAATTCAATTATAATTACAATTTTAAGTATTTATTCCGTCTGTCTGTGTCGATATGGATCTGAGGCGCTGCAAAGCGCCCCGCCAGGACCAGCTCTATGAAACTCACGGCCTATCTCCACCCCGGATGGCGTCCGTACATTCGGCCCGCGCCGTCGACCAGGAACTGGATGGATGCGACGCCCGAGGCCTTCGCCTATCGCTGCCTGCCGCTGAACATCGCCAACGCCCATGGGTGGGAGCTGCTCAATCCCAGCGCGTTCGAGGCGATCTGGACCGGCGCGACGGGAACTGAAGCGATCACGATCCGGCGGATCGACCCGCAAACAACCACACCCCTGGCGGAATCGATCTTCGGCCAAGGCGTTCTCACCTTTCATGTCGAGGCGATCCTGCGCACGCCGCCGGGCTGGAACCTGTGGGTCGGGGGTGCGCCGAACCGGTTCAAGGACGGCATAGCCCCGCTGACGGGGGTGATCGAAACGGACTGGTCGCCCTTCACCTTCACGATGAACTGGCGCTTCACCCGCCCCGGCCATTGGGTCCGCTTCGACGCGATGGAGCCGTTCGGCTTCTTCTTTCCGGTCCAGCGGGCGGCGCTCGAACAGTTCGAGCCGGAATTTGCGCCCCTCCACGCCAATCCCGACATCGAGCAGGGCTTCACATGCTGGAGCCAGTCCCGCACGGCGTTCAATGAGGCCACGCGGAAGACCCCGCCGACCGCGCCGGCGGACAAGTGGCAAAAGCACTATTATCGGGGGATGGACATGACCGGGCGTCCGCCGGTGGAAGGCCACTGCACCAAACTTCGGTTGAGCGACTTCGACCGGACAGCGTTTCCGGACCTGCCGGTTCCCCAACGCGGCGGAGATTGACCGACGCCTCAGCCGAACATGTGATCCTCGCCCCGGCGGGCGCGCAGACCGTTGATCATGACCAACAGGGTTTCCTGCCCCCCATCGGTGCGCGCGACGATCAGGCCGGCGCGGTAGTTCTGGAAATCCTCGGGCCGCCAGACGGAGATATGCGCCTCCGCCCCGTGCCCCTCCCACGACCCCTGCACATAGTCGACGGGGATGACGAGGAGGATGTGCTTGGTCCGGTAGTAGAGATAGTCGAGGAGGTCGACACCCCGCGACTTGCGGAAATGCTCCAGCACATCGCCGAGGATCACGAGGTCCCAGGCCGCGTCCGGGCCGACATCGGGCAGACCGCCGGCGTCGCCGATGGCGATCTCGTCATAGACGGCGCCGAGGTCGAACGTCTCCACGTAGGATGCGTCGATCTCCACCGCCGAGAGCCGCTCCACCGTCTGGCCCTCCGCCGCGAGCCCACGGATCATCCGGCCGTACTTGCCCGCGCCCGGGCCGATATCGAGCACGGTCTGCGGCCGGATCTGGCGCAGGATCTCGAGGATCTTCGCGTCGAACAGGGGTTCGGAATAGGGCATGTCAGCCTTCGCATCTGATGCGGCGGCCGACTCAAAACAGGCCTCGCAGGTAGCCGGAAGGCTGGGGACGCAAGGCGCCCCTGTCAATGGATCCGCGCCTCGCGCGG
>CAIUZX010000028.1 GCA_903903715.1 uncultured Caulobacterales bacterium | reverse complement strand
GCCGCCGATGCCGCCGCCGAGAACGCCCGTCGCCGCGCGGCAGGTCTACGGATCGAGGAGGCCGAGCGCGCAGTCCGGGGCGGATGGGCGCGGCTCGAGACCGCCCGCGCGGCTCTTGCCCGCAACGCCGCCGCCGTCGCGCAGGCCGAAACCGACCGCGCCGCGCTGAACGCTGCGGGGGTCGGCGACGAGACCGCGGCTCAGGCCGCCCTAGCCGAAGCCCAGCGCGCCCTCGACGCCGCCCGCGCCGCGGTGGAAGCCGCAGAGGCCGCGAGAGCCGACGCGCAGGTCGCCGAAAGCGACGCCCGCGACGAGGCGCGCCAGACCGACGACGCGCTCCGCCGTCTGAAGGCGGAGGCTCAGGCCCTCGCCGCCGTGGCCAAGGGCGGATCGAACCCCGCAGGCCGCCGCCCGGTGCTCGACGTGCTCAAGCCCGAGCGGGGCTATGAAGCCGCCCTCGCCGCAGCGCTCGGCGAAGATGTCGAGGCGTCGCTGGATCGTCAGGCCCCCGCTTTCTGGGCCGGCGCCGATGCGCCCGCGCCAAGTTGGCCGCAGGGGGTGCGCCCGTTGGCCGCGCTGGTGAATGCGCCGCCGGAGCTCGCCGCCCGCCTCGCCATGACGGGACTGGTCGAGCGCGCCGACGGCGACCGTCTCGCCGCGAACCTGCCCACCGGCGCGCGGCTTGTGTCCATCGAGGGCGATCTCTGGCGTTGGGACGGCTTCGTCGCCCGCGCCCACGCCGAAAAGCCCGCCGCCCGACGGCTGGCGCAGAAGGCCCGGCTGGACGATCTCACCGCAGAGATCGCCGCCCTCACACCCGCCGCTGAAGCCGCCGCAGCAGCCCACCGGCAGGCGGCCGAGCAGGTCCGGCTCGCCGAGACCGCCATCCGCACCGCCCGCGCCGAGCCGGTCGCGAAGGAGCGCGCGGTCGTCCAGGCCCGCGAGGTCGTCGAGCGGCTGGCCCGTGAAGCCGCGCGTAACGACGCCCGCCGTCAGGCGCTGGACGAGACCCTCGCCCGCCTCGCCGCCGAACGGGACGCTATGGGCGAGGCGATCAAGGCAGCTGAAGCCGAAGCCGCAGAACTTTCCGCCGCGCTGGAGGCCGCCCGCGCGGACGCGCCGACCGCCGGCCCCGACCCGACGCAGGGCGAGGCGCTGGCCGCAGCCCGCACCACCGCGTCTCACGCCAGACAGGCCGAAGCTGAAGCGCGCGCCGCCCTCGACGGCGAAGCCAGGGCGCATGAGGGCCGTCAGCGCCGCCGCGACGCCCTGATGCGCGACTTGGCCGACTGGCGTCGTCGGACCGAGGCCTCGTCCCATCGTCAGGCCGAACTCGCCGGCGAGCGGGTAAAGACGGAAGCTGCTTTGGCGCTCGCCCAGTCCGCGCCGGAAGAGATCGCCCAGCGGCGCCTGAAGCTGATCGACGACTACGAACTCGCGGACGTGCGCCGCAAGCGCGCCGCCGACGCCCTGGCGGAAGCCGAAGCCTCGGCATCCTCCGCCGACAAGGAAAGCCGCGTCGCAGAGGCCAGAGCTTCCGCCGCCCGGGAGGCCAGAGCCGCCGCCGCCGCCCGGCAGGAAGCCGCCCACGAACGCCTCGCCGCCGTCGCCGATCAGGTGCGTGAGACGACCAAGCTGGAGCCGGCGGAGCTCGCCGCCCGCCTCGCCGCCGAGGCCGTGGCCATCCCATCCGACACCTCCGGCGTCGACCAGCTACTGCGCGATCTGGAACGGGAGCGGGATCAGCTGGGCGCCGTGAACCTTCGCGCCGAAGAGGAAGCGACCGAACATGCGCTGCGCCTCGAAGCCATGCGCTCCGAGCGGGCGGATCTGATCGGCGCCATCAGCCGCCTGCGCGGGGGGATCGAGGAGCTGAACGGCGAAGGCCGCGAACGCCTCGTCGCCGCCTTCGAACTGATCAACGAAAGCTTCAAGACCCTGTTCACCTCTCTCTTTGATGGCGGACAGGCGGAGCTGCGGCTGGTCGAGTCCGACGATCCACTGGAGGCGGGGCTGGAGATCTACGCCTGCCCTCCCGGCAAGCGCATGGCGGTGATGAGCCTGATGTCCGGCGGCGAGCAGGCCCTGACCGCCACGGCCCTGATCTTCGCCGTGTTCCTCGCCAACCCCTCTCCCGTCTGCGTGCTGGACGAGGTGGACGCGCCACTGGACGATGCGAACGTGGACCGCTTCTGCCGCCTGCTCGACGAGATGCGCCGCCGCACCGAGACGCGCTTCATCGCCATCACCCACAACCCCGTGACCATGAGCCGGATGGACCGCCTGTTCGGCGTCACCATGCCCGAGCGCGGCGTCAGCCAGCTCGTCAGCGTCGACCTGAAACAGGCGGAGCTGCTGGCGGCGCAATAGTCAAACCCTCGGCGCTTCCAGAGGATCTTTCCAGTTGACGATGGTGCGGATGTAGCGTTTGCGCAGGTGTCTCAGCCACCAGCCCAGCCCGAAGCCCACGACTTCCAACGCCATAGCGACAGGTTTCGGCGCGTGTAGAAAGTAGACAATGGCGCCAGGGGTCATCAGGGCGAGACGCAGGACGACGGTCATCAGGCGCCCGAAACTCTGCGACTTCCGCCAGTCGTCGAACTGCGCGTCGGATGTCTTGGGCGCGTCTCGAATTTCGCGGCGGAAGGCCTCGGCTTCAGGGCTGAGATGATCGGGCGTCGCGGACCACTCGTCCACCCTCGCCCTTGGCGCGGGTTGCGGCGCAGGCGTCACGGGAGAGCGGACCGGAAGCGCCGAGGCGCCGGCCCTCGCCTGGAAGGCCGGCGCTCGACGGCCAAAGGCTGGACGTTCCTGCAATTTACGCCCCTTCTAACACCCGACCGCCAACCTAAGGCAGGAGAGGTTAGAGCGGAGTAAAGCGAGGCTTGCCGAAGCGAACACGGGTTCTGTTCGAGGATATGAAATTGCTATATCGGTGATATCAGCCAAGTTGACACTCATGATCTCAAACAATATTAGGGAATTTCGCAATGAAGACGGCAAATAGAACAGCCGTATTCTATCATTATTTCGAGTCAAATTCAGACTATAAAGACAATTTTATCCACTTCTTGTCGACCTGTTATCGGCCGAATGTTGATTTTTATATTTCCATATCCGACGCCAATCACACACTTGAGCTGATTGAACGCTCAAACATAGAGTATATCCTGTGCGAAAATCGAAATCTCGACTTCGGCGGCTTTTCCGCAGCCCTTGCCGGCATTGACGACCTCGACGCCTATAGCGTGTTCATTTTCATCAACTGCTCGGTCCGGGGCCCGTTTCTGCCCGAATATGTCGGGGGCGACTGGACGGACGTGTTCACCCGCCACCTGACCGGGGATGTGCATCTCGTAGGAACCGGAGTCAGCCGGGTTCCGGAAGACTCACGATTGATCACACACCTGCCCGAGGGGGTCTATGCGCCGCCCTATGACGCGATCCAGACCACCGCCTACGCCCTGTCGCGCACGGCCCTGCAACACCTGATCGCATCCGGATTCTACAAGACCGACGCGACCTGGACGAAGGACGAGGTCATTGCGCTCTATGAAATCCGTCTGTCCCTGGAGATCCGCGCGCAGGGATGGAAGATCCGCTGCCTTCTGCCGACCTACGGCGACGCGGATGGGGCAAGGCTCAATCTGTCGGCGAGGGGCGGCGACCCTCACCAGCACCGGGCCTTCTTCTCGCGGACCCTGTCGCCGCTCGAGCTGATCTTCATCAAGACGGGCCGGAACATGCTGTCGGAGCGGGAGCTCGCCTCCCACACCTACACCGCCCTCCTCGCCCACCGGCGGACCGGCGCCCTGCCCTGGGTTGAGGGAGAGCGCCTGTTCGAACGGCTGGAGCGGTTCATGCGCGAGGACATGGAGGCCTATCGCGCCTTCCGGAAAAGCTTCCTGTGGAAAACTTTCCGCAATACACCACCCTTC
>CAIUZX010000027.1 GCA_903903715.1 uncultured Caulobacterales bacterium | reverse complement strand
AGGCCGTCCACGTGGTGGCGGGTCTTGTCGGAGATCCACTCTTCATTCACGTCGTCATTTGTGCGCGGCAACACGCGAAGCACTGCAGGCCCGCGCGCATCGACCCGAATGGTCGAGCCAAGGGCGTCCATGACGTCAATGGTCTCGGTCTTCACGAGCTCCCAGGGCCGCGCGTTGAACGCGTAGGGCTTGGACGTCAAAGCGCCGACGGGGCAGAGGTCGACCAGATTGCCGGACAGTTCCGACGTCACGGCGCCTTCGAGATAGGTGGTGATCTCGGCGTTCTCGCCGCGATTGACGAGGCCCAGCTCCGACACCCCCGCCACTTCGGTGGCGAACCGGACGCAGCGGGTGCACTGGATGCAGCGGGTCATGACCGTCTTGATCAACGGCCCCATGAACTTCTCTTCGACAGCGCGCTTATTCTCGTCATAGCGCGAGCCGGCGCGGCCGTAACCCATCGCCTCGTCCTGCAGATCGCATTCGCCGCCCTGGTCGCAGATCGGGCAATCCAGCGGGTGGTTGACGAGCAGGAACTCCATCACCCCTTCGCGGGCCTTCTTGACCATCGGGGTGTTGGTGAAGATCTCCTGCTTGTCCGCGGCAGGAAGCGCGCAGGAGGCCTGCGGCTTCGGCGGGCCAGGCTTCACCTCGACGAGGCACATCCGGCAGTTCCCGGCGATAGACAGGCGTTCATGGTAGCAGAAACGGGGTATCTCTTCTCCGGCGAGCTCGGCGACCTGAAGCACGGTCATACCCGGCTCGAACTCAACCTCTTTGCCATTGACCTTGGCGATGGGCATGTCGACGAGATCCCAAAACTTGGCGATGCGGCGCGAGTGCGTGGTGAAACACTTTGCGCCCTAAGGCAAGAGTGAAGCGGCCTACTCGGCTGCGATCGAATGACCCTGAACGTGCGGGCGGCCGGAGCGATAGCTGGCGATGCGCGCTTCGATCTCCGGACGGAAGTGCCGGAACAGCCCCTGGATCGGCCAGGCCGCCGCGTCGCCGAGGGCACAGATAGTGTGCCCCTCCACCTGAGACGCCACATCAAGGAGAATATCGATCTCCTTCATCTCGGCGTCCCCTCGGGCCATACGGTCCATGACCCGCCACATCCAGCCGGTGCCTTCCCGGCAAGGCGTGCACTGTCCACAGCTTTCGTGCTTGTAAAAGTAGCTGAGACGGGCGATCGCGCGGACGAGATCCGTAGATTTATCCATCACGATGACCGCGGCGGTGCCAAGGCCGGAGCGCAGCTCCCGCAGCGAATCAAAATCCATCAGCGCGGTTTCGCACTGTTCCGCCGGAATCATCGGAACGGACGAGCCGCCCGGGATGATCGCCTTAAGATTGCCCCAACCGCCCCGCACGCCGCCGCAATGCTCTTCGAGCAGCTGACGCAGCGGGATCGACATGGCCTCTTCGACATTGCACGGCTTGTTCACGTGCCCGGAGATGCACATCAACTTGGTGCCGGTGTTGTTCGCCCGGCCGATGCCGGCAAACCAGTCGGCGCCCCGGCGCAAGATCGTGCCGGCCACCGCGATGGACTCGACATTGTTCACGGTCGTGGGACAGCCATACAGGCCCGCGCCTGCCGGGAAAGGCGGCTTCAGGCGCGGCTGACCCTTCTTGCCTTCAAGACTCTCCAGGAGCGCCGTTTCCTCGCCGCAGATATAGGCGCCGGCGCCGTGGTGGACGTAGAGATCGAAGTCCCACCCGTGGATGTTGTTCTTGCCGATCAGCTTGGCCTCGTAGGCCTGCTTGACCGCTTCCTCGAGCACTTCGCGCTCACGGACATATTCGCCGCGGAGATAGATGTAGCAGGCGTGCGCACGCATCGCGAAGGAGGCGATCAGGCAGCCCTCGATCAACAGGTGCGGATCGTGACGCAGGATCTCACGGTCCTTGCAGGTCCCCGGCTCCGACTCATCGGCGTTGACGACGAGGTAGTGCGGCCGCGCGCCGACTTCCTTGGGCATGAACGACCACTTCAGGCCCGTCGAGAAACCGGCGCCGCCACGGCCGCGCAGACCCGACGCCTTGATGTTGTCAACGATCCACTCAGGGCCCTGCTGCAGCATCTCGCGGGTCGCGTTCCAGCAACCGCGCGCCTTCGCGCCCTCCAGGCCCCAGTCGTGGAGACCGTAGAGATTGGTGAAGATCCGGTCCTTGTCTTCCAGGATACCGACCATTCGAGAACTCCCAGCCGCGGCGGTTCTAGTCTCCGCTCCCCGGCTCTTGATCAGGTCCGACTGTCGATGTCGCTGCGGATCCTGATCTTCGGTATCGAAGGACCTGACCCGATCCGCCGGCGCCTGTCCCTCCGGAGACGGAGAGATCGGACCGCGACTCTCGCCGTTGTCGGACGGCGCGCCACGCGACATAGCGCCAGTCGCTCCCGAAACCAACACAGAACTCGCCCCGCCGGCGACTTCCGACGCTGACTTGTCACCCTCCGCCTGGGCCGACGCGCCAAGTGGGCCGCTCATGGCCGTCATCGCCGCTGCGCCTAGAAGATTGAGAACAAACTTTGCGCCGCCCACACGGCCGGAACGGTTCGGATTCACGGGCGCAGACGGGTCGACCGATCCAACATTCTGATCGACTGGCCCGTCCCTCTTCGTCACGCCCTACCCCTCGCACCTTCCGTTCCGGACATGGAACGGACCTCGACGCCAACTTATGGCGCCGCGGTCTGTCGTTGTGATGACAGATCACTCCGGCCGCACATAGGAACTACCTATGGCGGGCGGAACCGAATGCCGCCAGAAACCACACCTGAGCGGCGAAACCGCCAACCAGAGCCGCGACGAATAAGAACAATCCGAAGGGCTGGCGCCCGACAAAATAGCAGACGAGGCCAACAAGTCCCACGATCAGGGCAAGGACGACAACCGCCGCCATCCTTTGAAACCGGCCCTTGAGCGCGGCGAGCGCAGCTTCGTCGTCGGTCACTCAGCCGGCGCCTTGACGTTCGGCAAGCTGATCGGCGCAGCCCGCGAGCCATCGTAGAGCGAGGGATCCGTCAAGGTCAGGGGACCGTCCACAGGCTCGGACGACTTGCGATCAATCGCCGAACCTGGCGCGGGCGTCTCGCCTTTGCGGAAGGCGTCGATGATGGCCTTCAGGCTCTCCGGCGTGAGGTCCTCGTAGTAATAGTCGTTGATCTGGGCCATCGGCGCGTTGGCGCAGGCGCCCAGGCACTCCACTTCCTGCCAGGTGAAGAGCCCGTCGGCGGACAGCTTGTCCTTCGGTCCGATCTCGGCCTTGCAAAGCTCAAGCAGCGCCTCGGACCCGCGGAGCATGCATGGGGTCGTGCCACACACCTGGATGAGCGCTGCGGAGCCCACCGGTTCCAGCTGGAACATCGTGTAGAAGGTCGCAACTTCCAGCACACGGATCTTCGGCATACCCAAAAGGTCGGCGATGGCGCGCATGGCGGGCTCGGACACCCAACCCTCCTGCTTCTGCACCAGCCACAGGATCGGGATCACCGCCGATGGCTTGCGCTCTGGCGGATACTTTGCGATCCACCAGTTTGCCCTCTCCAGCGTGTCCGCCGAAAATGAAAATGCGTCAGGCTGTTGCGGGCTCAGGCGGCGAACGGACATGTCGATCAGCTTTCAGATAGGGTGCTCTCGCTCGAAGGCGTTTAGCGCAGCCTCACCCCCCCGGGTCAAGTGATCCGTTCAGGGAAAACGTCTGATCCCGGTGGATCAACCTTGGCTGGGACGACCGGGGCCCGTGCGGGTCAGGCGCAGGTGATGCGCCGCGACGCGGAACATGTTGGCGGCCGTCTGGATCAGACGCTGCAACGGAATCGCCTGAGGGTCGCGATCTGTCAGGATGCAGACCTCCCGGCCGGTGGTCTCTTCCTGGAAACAAGCGTGATGCGTCTCGGGCACGGTTCCCACTCCAATCAAGCGTCCACAAAACTAGGCGACGTTTGTGACAAACGGTCAAGCGGCCAGCGACGTCACGCGCCGATTTGTTTAGCGGTCGATCTCGCCGAAGACGATATCGAGCGAGCCCAGCACTGCCGAAACGTCGGCGAGCATGTGTCCCTTTGACATCCAGTCCATCGCCTGGAGATGAGGGAAGCCCGGCGCGCGGATCTTGCAGCGGTAAGGCTTGTTGGTGCCGTCGGCGACCAGATAGACGCCAAACTCGCCCTTGGGCGCCTCAATGGCGGCGTACACTTCGCCCGCCGGCACGTGGAAGCCTTCGGTGTAGAGCTTGAAGTGGTGGATCAGGGCTTCCATCGACCGCTTCATCTCGCCCCGTCGTGGCGGTGTGAACTTTGAGTTCTCAGTCAGCACAGGTCCTGGATTTTTATCCAGCAAATCCAGGCATTGCGTCATAATCCTGAGGGATTGACGCATCTCCTCCATGCGAACGAGATAACGGTCGTAGCAGTCGCCGTTCTTGCCGACGGGGATGTCGAAATCGAGGTCCGCGTAGATCTCATAGGGCTGCGACTTGCGCAGATCCCATGGCGTGCCGGATCCGCGCACCATCACGCCGGTGAAGCCCCACGTGAACGCCTCTTCCTTGGTCACCACGCCGATATCAACGTTGCGCTGCTTGAAGATCCGGTTGGGCGTGACGAGCGCGTCAATATCGTTGAGTTTGCTCGGGAACTCTGCGCACCAGCGGCGGATGTCGGAGATCAGGTCCGGCGGCAGATCCTGATGCACGCCGCCCGGACGGTAATAGTTGGCGTGGAGACGGGCGCCAGACGCCCGCTCATAGAAGATCATCAGCTTCTCGCGCTCTTCAAAGCCCCACAGCGGCGGGGTCAGCGCGCCCACGTCCAGAGCCTGGGTCGTGACGTTCAGTAGGTGCGAGAGGATGCGTCCGATCTCGTCAAACAGCACCCGGATGATCTTCGCCCGGTACGGGACCTCGATCCCAGCCAGCTTCTCGATCGCCAGGACAAACGCATGTTCCTGGTTCATCGGCGCCACATAATCGAGGCGGTCGAAATAGGGCGTGTTCTGGAGGTAGGTGCGCGCCTCCATCAACTTTTCCGTGCCGCGATGCAGCAGGCCAATGTGCGGGTCGCAGCGCTCCACAACTTCGCCGTCCAGCTCAAGCACCATGCGCAGAACGCCGTGCGCCGCCGGATGCTGGGGGCCGAAGTTGATGTTGAACTTGCGGACTTTGGTTTCCTCGCCGTCGATCAAAGCGACCGGCGCGGGTGCGGCGTCATCAGCCATAGGTATCCTACTCCGAATCCAAGGTCCGGATCGGAGCGCTATCGCCCTCCCCCCGGGTCGTGATCGCGACCAGCAGGCCGGTCAACAACAAGACGGCGCTGAAGCTCACCACGACAGTGGTCGAGGCGTCCCAGCGGTGATTGATCGCAGCGTATGAGGTCGGGATCGCGAGAAGCACCGACGCCGCGCCGATCAGGGCGCTGCGCAGCTCAACGGCGTCCATCCGTCGAATGGCGCCGCCGACCGCCAGGGCCGCCACGCCGATCATGATGGCGACGCCCAGGTCGCGCATCGCGTTTTGCGGGATCTCGGGCGACCGCGTGAACCAGCCTGTCAGCCGGATACCGATCGTCATCAGAAACGCCGTCGAGAACGTCAGCAAGAAGAATGCTGTCGCTGAACGCAATGGCTGCCGACTCATAGCCTAGCCTCCCGCTTTTTCGTCTCCGGGCAGGACGTACTTTGCGCCCTCCCACGGTGACAGGAAATCGAAGGCGCGATACTCCTGAATGAGCTT
>CAIUZX010000026.1 GCA_903903715.1 uncultured Caulobacterales bacterium | reverse complement strand
TCGGAGCGGGCGATGCGGATCGCCTCCAGCGCCGCGCCGCAGACCGATGGGGCGAGGGCGTTGGAGAAGAGGTAGGGCCGCGCCCGCTGGCGGAGGAGGGCGATCAGGGCGGACGATCCGGCGATGAAGCCGCCCATGGCGCCGCCCAGCGTCTTGCCGAAGGTGCCGGTCAGGATGTCGATCCGGCCCTCGACCCCGTGATGCGCCGCCGATCCACGTCCCGCCGGGCCGATGTGGCCCGTCGCGTGGCAGTCGTCGACCATGACGAGCGCGTCGTATTGATCCGCAAGGCGGGTGATCTGCGGCAGGTTGGCGAGGTGGCCGTCCATGGAGAAGACGCCGTCCGTCGCGATGACGATCGACTTCGCCCCCGCCGCCCGCGCCGCCTTCAGTTGGACTTCGAGGTCGTCCATATCGTTGGCGGCGTAGCGGAAGCGCTTGGCCTTCGACAGGCGGACCCCGTCGATGATCGAGGCGTGGTTGAGGCTGTCCGAGACGATGGCGTCGTCCTCGCCGAACAGGGGCTCGAACACCGCGCCGTTGGCGTCGAAGCAGGCGGCGAACAGGATGGAGTCTTCATATCCCAGCCAGTCAGCGACGACGGCTTCCAGCGTCTTGTGCACGGCCTGGGTGCCGCAGATGAAGCGGACCGAGGCGAGGCCTGCGCCCCAGTCCCGGGTCGCCCGCTCCGCGGCTTCGGAGACGCGCTGATCGCCCGCGAGGCCAAGATAGTTGTTGGCGCAGAAGTTGAGCGCTCTGCGGGTCTGGCCGTCCTCGCCGCGGACGACGATCTCCGCGCCCTGACGCGACAGGATGACGCGCTCGGGCTTGGTCAGGCCCTGGCTGTCGATGTCCGCCAGGGTTTCATTCAGCTTGGCGTAGAAGGCGGCGCGCATCCGAGAGCTCCGAGATAGCGGAAATCGAAGCGCAATATACCGGAAACGTGTCCGTTATCCAGGAAATTTACGCCGATTGCGTCAGCCGATCACGACCAGAAACGCCCGTGTCTGCCCGTCCGACACATTCTTGAGCGTGTGGGGCGCGTCGGCGGCGTAGCGGGCGACGCCCTGCGCTGAGGTCCTTGCGGTTGCGCCGCCGGCTGTGATCTCGAGTTCGCCCTCGATCACGGTCACATGCTCTTCCGCGCCCTTGGCGTGCGGAGCCGAAATCAGCGCGCCGCCGGGGGCGAGGCGCAATTCGTACCACTCCATGCGTCCTGCGGACTGGGCGGGGCTCAGGATGCGAAGTGTGCAAAGCCCATCTTCCGTTCGGATTTCCGGGACAAAATGCGCGCCGATCACGTCGATCTGGGGATCGGGTTGCGTCGCCTGCCCCCCAACCAGCGCACTGATATCGATGTTCAGCGCCCGGGTCAGATTCCACAGGGTCGCGAAGGTGGGGTTGGCCTGACCGCGCTCGATCTGGCTGAGCATCGAGCGGGACACCCCGGACGCCGCCGCCAATTGTTCGAGCGTGAGTCGGCGCGCCTTGCGGATCTGCTGAATGTGCGGACCAAGCGGGGGGGCGACGTCAGACATGGATCATTCCGGTTCCTGCGCGGCTTCGCATGGCGCCATTACATTCCTGTATATTGGAATAGTTCCAAAGTCCCGTTAAGCCTACGGCGTCGCCCAAGTTCCAACGGGGAGTTCCCACATGACCGCCAGCGTGTTTGACCTGTTCAAACTCGGGGTCGGCCCGTCCAGCTCCCACACCATGGGACCCATGACGGCGGCGGCGCGCCTGCTCAGCGATCTGCGTCGGGACGGCCGGTTGGCTTCTGTGTCCCGGGTGGAGACGACCCTGTACGGCTCCCTCGCTTTGACGGGCAAGGGCCACGCCACGGACCGGGCGGTGCTGCTGGGCCTCATGGGATATCGACCGTCGACCCTGGATCCGGACGAGGGCGAGGCTGCGCTGGAGCGGGTGCGTGGAACGAAGCGCCTGTCGCTGGGCGCGCATGGCCCGGACGTTGGCCCCGAGATCGATTTCGACGAGGCGAGCGACCTCTTGTGGGAGGGCGGCGTGCGGCTGCCTCGCCACCCGAACGCCATGCGCTTTCGCGCATATCTGACCGACGATGCAGGGCTGGTGGAGCAAGTCTACTACTCCGTCGGCGGCGGGTTCGTGGCGGACGAGCGGGAGATGGACGCCAATGCGCCCTCCGACGCGACGGAGACCTTGCCCTATCCCTTCGTTTCGGGCGTCGAGCTTCTGGCCATGGCGGATGGCGCGGGCATAACGATCGCCGAGCTGATGATGGCCAACGAGACGGTTCGTCGGCCGACGGCCGAAGTCGAGGCGGGCCTCGACGCCATCTTCGAAGCCATGGACGCCTGTGTGGAGCGGGGCATGCGCCAGACGGGCGTCCTGCCCGGCGGACTTGGCGTGCGCCGCCGCGCCCGCGGCATCTTCGAGGATCTGAAGGCCCGCGCCGAACAGCACGTTTCGGATCCGCTGATCGCCATGGACTGGATCAATCTGTGGGCCCTTGCGGTGAACGAGGAGAACGCTGCGGGCGGCCGCGTCGTGACCGCGCCCACCAACGGCGCGGCGGGCATCGTTCCGGCGGTGCTTCGCTATTACGACCGGTTCCACAAGGGTGGGCCGGAGGCGCGGCGCAAGTTCCTGCTGACCGCGGGCGCCATCGGCGCGCTCTACAAGCGCAACGCCTCCATCTCGGGCGCTGAGGTCGGCTGCCAGGGGGAGGTGGGGGTCGCCTGCTCAATGGCGGCGGCGGGTTTCGCGGCGGCGATGGGAGCCACCAACGCCCAGATCGAGAATGCGGCGGAGATCGCCATGGAGCACAATCTCGGCCTGACCTGCGACCCGATCGGCGGCCTCGTGCAGATCCCGTGCATTGAGCGGAACGCGATGGGGGCGATCAAGGCCATCGACGCTGCGCGTCTCGCCCTGGTCGGGGACGGTCAGCATTTCGTCAGTCTCGACAAGGTCATCGCCACGATGAAGCGCACCGGCGAGGACATGAAAGACCAGTACAAGGAAACGTCCCTTGGCGGTTTGGCGGTCAATATCATCGAATGTTGATCCGTCAGGTCAGAATAGTCGCTTTTTTCCCTAAAACTTAACGATAATTACACGCTTGTGACTTCGTTGTGATTCCGACGCTCAATCGGATCATGACCAGATGCGCACCTTTTCAGGTCGGAGCTCCTACAACACGCAGGACGCCATCCCGGCGTTCTGTTCCAAGGCCGTCTACGGTCGCAAACGCCGTTCCCGCAAACTGATCGCGAGCCTGGTCGTGTTGACGGGCCTTGGTCTGCTTTTCTTCCAGGGCGACACCATTTTTGTCTGGAGCGTGTTCTAAGTAATCCGCAACCTTATTAGCCATTTGTAAGGCCTATTGAGGTTAGATCAGGTGAGAAGCGCGAAGATCGCGCAGACTTTTGGTCGAGGTACTTTGCATGTCGTCGAATGACCGCAGCGTTCGCAGTCTGGTCCGGCTGCACACAAGCGCTTCGACAGCTCGCGTGCTTAACTTGTTGATGATTTATCGCAAGCACGGCGACGACGAGGAATACAAGCAGAATCCGTTCTTCGACAACGTCTTGCTCAATCGCAGCATGATTGTGAAACACCGGCTGCGGTCGAATGAACTCGACATGTTCGAGAGCCCGCGAACGTCGGCGACCAAGGTGATGATCCCGATCGACATCACCGACCTGAAGATGGGCGCACGCTTCATGTTCGTGGGGCAGATCGGCTTCCAGGACCTGTTGGAAAACGCCCTCGGCTCGGCCTGCATGCCGAACTCGAACGACGTGCGGATGCTGAAGATCATCGACGAGATCCCGTCGCTGGATCCGTTCCTGCTGCGTGAGCAACTGCGGCGCGGGGGGCTGACGCCGGCGCGCTGCTATTTTGAAGTCGCCGACGCGGACGTCGCGCGGATGTTCTCCTTCGTGCAGAAGGAAATCATGCCGCTTGTGAACATCTCGTTCGGCGACGACGCGTCGATGTCGATCTATTCCACGCGTCTTGTGAACAAGATCCTGTCGAGCGAGATCGACAGCGACCTCGATCCGCTGCGCCAGGTGCTGCAGCTCGACGTGAAGCAGTTCGATGAAGGCATCTTCTGCTGGAAGGCCTTCCTTTATTACAAGTGGCAGCTGTCCGAGCTGATGCCGCGCCTGAGGGATGTGATCAGCGAGATCAATCGCGTGCGTCCGCGGACCGCCGGGGACAACGAGACGCGGCTGTTCATCGAGTCCGGGCGCGTCCAGGTGCGCAAGCGGGTCGGCATGGCGTGCGAACGGGTTCGCCAGACCCTCGACATCTACGACACGGCGTACAGCGAGCTGACCCAGTCGGGCAAAGCCAAGGGCTTCCGCGAGTTCCTGCTGACCGCGCCGACGCTCTTCAAGCAGCTCGGCGAGCGACTGGCCGGTATCGACCACGTCGTCAGCTTCTGGCGCTTCCGCTTCCCCAGAGACCGCCTGGCCAATGTGACGCCCGAAGAGCTGTGCGACATCTTCGCCGACTTCGAGAGCGGGCTGGTGTTTAACGACGACTTCGATCTCGCAGCCTGATGAACGTCAAAAGCATGCGCCTTGGCCTTTGTCAGGCCGACGCGCAGTTGCTATAGGACCGCTTCGCCAGGACGCCGGATTAGCACAGCGGTAGTGCAGCGGTTTTGTAAACCGAAGGTCGGGGGTTCGATTCCCTCATCCGGCACCAGGCGCCGCGCCCTCACTCCCGAGGGCAAATTAAAAAATGGGGGCTTGAGGGTTCTTTTGGAACCCGACAGTCTCTAAGACGACGTCCTGCTTCGCTCTTCGCACGGACGACCCATGCCCCGAATTCTGATCACCTCGGCCTTGCCCTATATCAACGGGATCAAGCACCTGGGGAATCTGGCCGGGTCGATGCTGCCGTCAGACGTTTTCGCCCGCTTTCACCGGGCGCGCGGCGACGAGGTGCTGTTTATCTGCGCCACCGACGAGCATGGCACGCCCGCTGAGCTAGCCGCCGCCGCCGCGGGACAGGACGTGCGCGCCTATTGCGATGAACAGCATGCGCTTCAAAGGACCGTCGCCGACGCCTTCGGTCTAAGCTTCGACTGGTTCGGACGTTCCTCCAGTCCGCAGAACCGCGAGCTGACCCAGCACTTCGCCGCCGTTCTGGAAGCGCAGGGGCTGATCGAGGAGCGGACGGACCAGATGGTCTATTCTCTGCAGGACAAGCGCTTCCTGCCGGACCGCTACATCGAGGGGACCTGTCCGATCTGCGCCTATGAGCGCGCCCGCGGCGACCAGTGCGACAATTGCGGCTCGCTGCTCGATCCGGTTCGCCTGATCAATCCGCGCTCGACGATCTCGGGCTCGACGGAGCTCGAGGTGCGCGACACCCGACATCTTTATCTGCTCCAGTCGAAGCTCCAGGACCGGGTCCGCGCCTTCATCGACGCCCACGCCGACTGGCCGCTACTGACCCGCTCCATCGCCTACAAGTTCCTCGATGAAGGCCTGATCGACCGTGGCATCACCCGGGACCTCAGCTGGGGCGTGCCGGTGGCGAAGGACGGCGTTGCGCGTCCGGGCTTTGAGGAAAAGGTGTTCTACGTCTGGTTCGACGCGCCGATCGAGTACATCGCCGCGACCCGAGAATGGGCGGAAGCGACCGGCGGGGACTGGCGGCGATGGTGGCGCAACGACGCCGGCGCCGAAGACGTCCGCTACATAGAGGTGATGGGCAAGGACAATGTGGCCTTCCACACCGTCAGCTTCCCGGTGACCTTGCTGGGGTCGGAAGAGCCCTGGAAGACCGTCGACATGCTGAAGAGCTTCAACTGGCTCAACTGGTACGGCGGCAAGTTCTCCACCTCCCAGCGACGCGGCGTGTTCATGGACGCGGCGCTCGAGCTTCTGCCCCCGGACTACTGGCGCTGGTACCTTTGCGCCCAATCGCCGGAGTCGAGCGACACGGCCTTCACCTGGGAACAGTTCCAGTCGGTGGTAAACAAGGATCTGGCCGACGTGCTGGGCAACTTCGTCAACCGGATCCTGAAATTCACCGACAGCAAGTTCGGCGGCGTCTCGCCGTCGGGCGGCGAGGACGGACCGCTGGAGACGAAGCTGCAGGAGACGCTGCTCGCCCAGGTTGGCCTGCTCACCGAGGCGCTGGAGGGGCTCGAATTGCGCAAGGCGGCGCAGGCGCTGCGGCAGGCCTGGGTGCTGGGCAATGAATACCTGCAGGAAGCCGCGCCCTGGACGGCGATCAAGACCGACCCGGACCGCGCGGCGGTGATCGTGCGCACGGCGCTGGGGCTCGTGGGGCTCTATGCGCGGCTGTCCCGACCGTTCATTCCCTTCGCAGCGGAAAAGATCGCGGCGTCGGTGGGGGAGGGTGGTCCGCTGGAGGTGTGGCCGGACGCCGCCGCTGTGGTCGCGGCCCTCAAGGGCCCTCCGCCCGGCGCGGCGCTGTCAACGCCGGACGTGTTGTTCCGCAAGGTCGAGGATACGCAGATCGCCGAGTGGGGCGAGCAGTTCGGCGGCGCCTGACCGGCCCCGCTACCCGTTCAGCTCACCACGCTTCAGCTGGAATAGGGCGCTGCGTCTTCCAGAGCCGCTGCGCGGGCCGCACGACGCGCCGCCGCTGACCGGCTCGGCGGCGTGCGCCGACCCCGCGCCAGCCAGGCGATCACCAGGCTGATGATCACGATCAGAAGGGCGACGCCCAGGACCTGACTGTTGACATGCAGGCCCGGCCGGGCGGGGCCCACGTCGCCCAGGCAGATCGGCTCCGCGCCTGCCGGGGCTTCAACGCAGACGGCCGCCTTCATCTGACCTTTGGTCGCCTGCTCCTCAGGGGTCAGGCTCCAGTGGAACTCGGTGGGTTGACCGGACTGCAACGGCTGAAGCTGGGGCGCCGTGGGCTCGACCTTGAAGCCGGGCGCGGTCAGGGCCGCCGTGACATTGAGCGGCGCGCCCGCGGAAATGAGGCCGTTCGTTTCCGCCGCCTTGCGGATGGCTTCGGAGAAGCCCGCTGGCAGGACAAGGGCGACATTGGCCTTCTGTCCGCGTTCCGCCTTAGCCGGCGTGCGCAACTGCGATCCGTGACGCAGCGCCTTGCGCGCCTCGGCGAGGAACGCCTCCAGCTTCGGGCCGTGATCATCGTATTTCGCAACCGGGGCGCCTTCGAGCGCGGCCCCCGCCAGTTGTTCAGGCTGGGCCGCCGGTCGCGGCGATTGCCGCACGATGGCGGGCTTTTGCGTGGCGACGTGCTCAGTGGCCGGCTTGGCGCTCTCGACCGTGGAGGCCGGCCGCGGCGGCAGATTGCTTTGCGTCTTCCGGACGGGTCCTGAGGGCGGGTCGGGAATGGGCGCCATGGACACGTCCGGCGCGCGGAGGGGATCCGGCGTCGGGGGCGGCGTGTCAGCGACCGCAGGCGTCTCGGGTTGTGCGGCGGTGGTCTGGTTGGTCGGGGGCGGTGTGGGGGCGCCCATCAATTCGGCAGGCGGCGTAGACGGCGCCGGATCCTGAGTCGGAGCGGGGTACGGGCGCTGGTCGCATCCAAACAGGAGCACCGTCGCCGCCGCCAGCGCGAACGCTGTCGGACTTCGAAACCACGCAACACCCCGTGACGGCATCGTAACGCGCCCTCCTACCACCGCGGTTAGCAGAGCCCTAAGGCGCGGCGGAAATCAATCGCGTTCGCGTGAAGATTTAATGCTTTTTTAAACCTGCCGCATAGAGCGCCACCGCCGCCGCCGAGGCCACGTTGAGGCTTTCAAACCCGCCTGGCATAGGGATTTGCGCGAGGCGGTCGCAGCTTTCCGCAACGAGCCGTCGGAGGCCTTCTCCCTCGGAGCCCAAAACGAGCACGGTCGGCGTGTCTTCCAGGACGTCAGCCAGCGCGTCCGGCGCTTCCCCCGCCAGCCCGACGGCGCGCCAGCCGGCCGCCTTGAGCTGATCGAGGGTGCGGGAGAGGTTGGTGACCTGGACGCAGGGCGTGGTCTCCAGGGCGCCTGCGGCGGCCTTGGCCAGGGCGCCGGCGAGGGGCGGGGCGCGGCGGTCCTGCAGGATCACGCCTCTCGCGCCGAACGCCGCCGCCGAGCGCAGGATGGCGCCGACATTCTGCGGATCGGTGACCTGATCGAGCATGACGAGGACGCCGTGGGGCTCGGCCTCAAAGACGAAGAGGTCGGCGGGCTCGAGGGCGGGGGTGTGGACGGCGACGCCCTGATGTGATGCGCCGGAGGGAAGCAGGCGCGACAATTCGCCCGGCTCGACGATCTCGACATCCAGACGGTCGCGTCCGGGGCGCGAAAGCTCGCTGACCTGACGGGCGCGATCGGGCGTCGCGAGCACGCGCCTCGGCTCCGGACGGTCCGGATTGACCAGCGCGGCGGCCACGGCGTGCCAGCCCCAGATCCACTGATCGGGATCTCCGCCGGAGCGCGGACGCAGCTCGGATCGCTTCTGTGGACTGACATGTCCACGCTGTCTGTCGACGGATGGTCCCTTTGGACCTTTCCGGTCGTTGCGTTCCCGAAAAGACGACACTATAAGACGCGCTCCGATTTGGGGTCTCCGATTGCGCACGGGGTCTAGCACGCCGCGCCGCGATCGGAGGTCTTTTTATTCTGGGCTGTCCCAATCCTGTATTTATGCGGGTTTCGGACGGCTTGGGGTGCGGAGGGGTGGCCGAGCGGTCAATGGCAGCAGACTGTAAATCTGCCGACGAATGTCTACGTTGGTTCGAATCCAACCCCCTCCACCATCGGCCTGACCTGACGAAGCAAAAGCGATCGTCGTGTCGGGAACCACGCATTTTGGGACGTCTTTACAAGAATTCGGCGTGTCGCCTGCCCGGGCGGCGCTCCGGAAAGTTACAAGGACTTAAGATCAAGCGGGCGGGTATAGCACAATGGTAGTGCAGCAGCCTTCCAAGCTGAGGATGCCGGTTCGATCCCGGCTACCCGCTCCAGTCCCGCTTCACCCTTAAACCCCCACGCGCCGTCGCGAAGGTACTGAAATGGCCAAGGAAAAGTTTGAACGTAACAAGCCGCATTGCAACATCGGCACGATTGGTCACGTTGACCATGGCAAGACGACGTTGACGGCGGCCATCACCAAGGTGTTGTCCAAGCACAACCCGAAGATCCAGTTCCGGTCGTTCGATTCGATCGACAACGCT
>CAIUZX010000025.1 GCA_903903715.1 uncultured Caulobacterales bacterium | reverse complement strand
AGGATCATGTGGAACTTCTCAGGGAACTGAGCTCTCAGGGTGTTGAACCCCGCGAGGACATTGGCAGGATCCACCGCCCCGCCGCCGATCTTGCTCAAGGAGATGGCGACGATGGTCAGGCCGCCCGCGACCAGCAGGCTGACCTGCACGATGTCGGTCAGGGCCACGGCCTTCAGCCCGCCCCAGATCTGATAGGCCAGCGCAAACACGGCGATGATCACTAGGGCTGTGAACTGATCGACCCCCGTCACGGCGTGCACGGCGATGGAGCCCAGCCAAAGGATCGAGGTCACGTTGACGAAGATGTAGAGGCCCAGCCAGAAGACGGCCATGACGCTGCGCACCGCCGGTCCGTACCGCTGTTCCAGAAACTCCGGCATGGTGGAGACATTGTTGCGCAGGAAGATGGGCAACAGGAACTTGGCGACGATCAGAAGGGTGAGGGCGGCCATCCACTCGTACGACGCGATGGCGAGGCCGATGGCGTAGCCCGAGCCCGACATGCCGATGATCTGTTCGGCGGAGATGTTGGCCGCGATCAGCGAGGCGCCGATGGCCCACCAGGGCAGGGACCGGCCCGCCAGGAAGTAGTCGGAGCTGGTGGTCTGGGCGTTGTCGCGGCGCAGCGACACCCACTGCGCCAGACCGAACACGGCGACCGCGTAGACCGCGAGCACCACAAAATCCACTGTCGACAAGGTCCCCTCCCAAGGAAGCCGTTTCGCCGCGAGTCTTGCCGCCCGCGTCTATGGGTCGAGGTGACATGACAACGTTGCCATTGTCCAGAGGGCGCGCGTGTCCGGCGAGCGCGCCTTAGCCTCTTCGGGGTATGGGGGCGGGCTTGGCGGTGGCGGTGGCCTTGGCGAGCAAGCGCCCTTCCGGATCGAACACCTCCCCCTCCACAAAGGCGATGGACTTGCCCCACTTCAGCACCTTGCCCACGGCGCGCAGCTTTCCGGGCATGGCGGGGCGCAGGAAGCTCGTCTTCATCTCGAGCGTCGGCATGGACATGGTCAGGTTCGAGGTCACGACGCCTGCGACGCTCATCACCTCGTCCAGCACCGCGGTGACAAAACCGCCCTGCACCTGGCCCATGGGGTTGGTGAAGTCCTTGGGGATGTCGAACTCCGCCTCCACCCACATCTCCTTCTGATTGAGGTTCAGCATGCGAAAGCCCAGGGCCTTGGACGCCGGCGGGACGTAGCGGGCGTTCTGGAACCTCGCCAGCATGGCCTCGTCGGTCATGGCGGGGGGCGTATCGCCAGATGGGGTGTCGGTCATGTCAGGTCCGCTGAAAGGGAAGGGCGCTGCCTCTCACCTGACTGATTTCCGGGGGGGGATGCAAGCGGGAGGGGGGCGAAGCGGGGACAGGGCGGTCGCAATCGTCTAGTCTCTCCCCATACAGTCCGCGCGGGAACAGGAGCCGGCCCTTGAAGATGACCTCCATACTGGCGGCGCTGGTCCTGATGCTGGCGGGCCCCGCCTTCGCCCTCGATGTGACCCTCGACACCCAATCGGCGAAGGCGGTGCTGAAGGCGCTCAAGAATCCCGCCCTGACGCGATCCGAGGCGCTGGCCGTCGCCGCGCTGCCGGGCAATCAGGGGCTGATCCGCAAGGCGGTGTCCTACAAGATCGCCGCCACGACCGAGACCTTCGCCGACGCCATGGTCGCCTCCGCCCACGGCGCGCCGCTGGACACGCCGACGGCGAAGGGCCTTAGCTTTGAGCGCCTCAAGCCCCGCGCCGAAGCGCTGGCTTCGCTGATCGAGCGGATCGAAACCCACCCGAAAGACTTCAAGGCCTGGGTCATCGCGCGGGTCGGCGCCTTCTCGCCCCCCGGCGCGGCGACGAAGATCGAGGGCTATCTGGTCGCGGGCGGGACCTCCGGCGGCTTCGCGTTCGGCGAGCCGAAGTTCTACCTCAACCTCGGCTATTTTGACGAGTTCGAGCCGGCCAAGGTGGTTCTGGCGCATGAACTCTACCACGCCGTTCAAGGGGTGTTCACCGTCGACACGGACGACCGGTGGTTGAAGCCGGAAAGCCCCACGGCGGAGGGGCGAGCGCATCAGCAGATGTGCGCCAATGTCGCCAACTTGTTCGCCAATCTCTATCAGGAGGGCTCGGCCAGTTCTGTCGGCGATCCGATGTTGCTCAATCCGGAGACGGGACCGCTGGCGAAAAAGTCCCGAACCGAACTCGAGAGCGGGTTGAACCAGCTCAGCGGGCATATGACCCTTCTGGAGCTGTCGGTCGTCGGCCTGCAGGCCAAGACCCCCGTGCCCTTTGACGACGTCTACGCCCTGGGCTTCTACGTGCCCGAGCCCCTCTACAAGGTCGGCTATGTGATGGCGAAGGCCATCGCGACGGACGAGGGGCCGCAAGGTCTGGCCGCGTTCCTCAATCAGCCGGGCTACAGCTTTGTCGAGCGCTATGCCGCGCTGCCCCGCTACGGCAAGGACCGCGACCACCCGCCGCTCGGCCCCAACACGCTGCAGGCGGTTCGGATGCTGAAGGCGGGGTGCAAGGCGCGTTAAGCGTCGCAGACGCGTCCGGTTGACCCCGTCCGGCAGGGGCTTAGCATGCCCCCATGCTGACCTCCTGGACCCGCCGCGCCGTCGCTGCGCTGATCGCCCTCGCCCCCCTGCCGTCGCTGGCGGCGCCGATCCTGTTGAAGCCCGCTCAGGTGTTCGACGGGGCGGGGGCCGCTCCGCACCCCGGCTGGCGGGTGCTGGTGGAGGGGGAGAGGATCATCGCCGTGGGGCCCGACGTCGCGGCCCCTGCGGGCGCGAAGGTCATCGACCTGCCCGGCATGACCCTGACGCCCGGCATGATCGAGGGTCACGGGCACCTGTTCCTCCATCCCTATAACGAGACCCCGTGGGACGATCAGGTCCTGCACGAGGCTTTGGCCCTGCGCACGGCGCGGGCGGTGGCGCAGGCGCGGGCCACACTGCTGGCGGGCTTCACGACGGAGCGGGATCTCGGCACGGAGGGGGCGGGCTACGCCGATGTGGGCCTGCGGGACGCCATCGCGCAGGGGATCGTCCCCGGACCGCGGATGCTGGTGGCGACCAAGGCGATCGTGGCGCGGGGCGCCTATGGGCCCAAGGGTTTCGAGCCGGGCGTCGCCGTACCGCAGGGCGCCGAAGAGGCCTCTGGCGTCGACGAGGTGACGAAGGCCGCGCGCAGCCAGATCGCCGCGGGCGCGGACGTGATCAAGCTCTATGCCGACTACCACTT
>CAIUZX010000024.1 GCA_903903715.1 uncultured Caulobacterales bacterium | reverse complement strand
TCGATGACGATCAGCCGCGCGCCGGCTCGCAGGCGCTTCTTCATCCGCGAGGCGAAGACCGGGTGCGCGTCCGTCGGATTGGCGCCCATGACCAGGATCACGTCGCTGTCCTCGACGCTGTCGAAGTCCTGCGTGCCCGCAGAGGTGCCGAAGGTGGTCTTCAGGCCATAGCCGGTGGGCGAGTGGCAGACCCGCGCGCAGGTGTCGACATTGTTGTTCCCGAACGCCGCGCGCACCAGCTTCTGCACGAGATAGGTCTCTTCATTCGTGCAGCGCGACGAGGTGATCCCGCCGACGGAGTCCTGGCCGTAATTGCCCTGGATGCGCTTGAACTCCGACGCCGTGTGGGCGATGGCCTCGTCCCAGCTCACTTCCGTCCACGGATCGTTGATCGAGGCGCGGATCATGGGGTTCAGGATCCGCTCCTTGTGCTGGGCGTAGCCCCAGGCGAAGCGGCCCTTCACGCAGGAGTGCCCGCGGTTGGCCTTGCCGTCCTTCCACGGAACCATGCGCACCAGCTCTTCGCCGCGCATTTCCGCCTTGAAGGCGCAGCCGACGCCGCAATAGGCGCAGGTCGTGACGACGGACCGCTCCGGCTGGCCGATCTCGATGACCTTGGTCTCGGTGAGGGTGGCGGTCGGGCAGGCCTGCACGCAGGCGCCGCAGGACACGCACTCCGACCCCATGAAGGTGGGGGAGGGGCCGGGCGCCACGCGGCTGCCGAATCCCCGGCCTGCGATGGTCAGCGCAAAGGTGCCCTGCTGCTCCTCGCACGCCCGCACGCAGCGCGAGCAGACGATGCATTTGGAGGCGTCGTAGGTGAAGTAGGGGTTGGACGTGTCGGCCTCGGCCGTCAGATGCCCGGCGCCGTCCTGGCCATAGCGCACGTCGCGCAGGCCCACGGCGCCGGCCATGTCCTGCAGCTCGCAGTCGCCGTTCGCCGCGCAGGTCAGGCAGTCCAGCGGGTGGTCGGAGATGTAGAGCTCCATCACCCCCTTGCGCAGCTTGGCGAGCTTGGGCGTCTGGGTGGAGACGACCATGCCGTCGGCGACCGGGGTGGTGCAGGAGGCGGGGGTTCCCGCGCGCCCCTCGATCTCGACGAGGCACAGGCGGCAGGAGCCGAACGCCTCCAGGCTATCCGTCGCGCAGAGTTTGGGGATGGTCGCGCCCGCCGACTTCGCCGCGCGCATGATCGACGTGCCCTGCGGCGCCGTGACCTTGCGGCCGTCTATGGTCAGGGTGACCGTCGCCGTCGACGCACTCTTCGGCGTTCCGAAATCGATCTCTTCGATCAACGACATGGCCGCTACTCCGCCGCTTCCGGCGCAGCCTTGGCTGCGCCGAAATCTTCAGGAAAATGTTCAATCGCGCTGCGCACCGGATAGGGGGTGAAGCCCCCCAGCGCGCAGAGGGAGCCCTGGCGCATGGTGTCGCAGAGGTCCTCGATCAGCTCGAGGTTCGCCGCAACTTTCTGGCCGTTCAGGATCTTGTCCATGGTCTCGACGCCGCGCACCGCGCCGATGCGGCAGGGGGTGCACTTGCCGCAGCTTTCCGCCGCGCAGAACTCGAAGGCGAAGCGCGCCTGTTTGGCCATCTGCACGGTGTTGTTGAACACCACGACGCCGCCGTGGCCGATCATCCCGCCTCTCGCTGCGAAGGCTTCGAAGTCAAAGGGCGTGTCGAAGAGGGCTCTCGGGAAATAGGCGCCCAGCGGGCCGCCGACCTGCACCGCGCGGACAGGACGGCCAGAGGCCGTGCCGCCGCCGATGTTATCGACGAGCTCGCCCAGTGTGACGCCAAACGGCGTCTCGAACACGCCGCCATGCTTCAGGTCGCCTGCAAGCTGGATCGGCATGGTGCCCCGCGACCGTCCCAGCCCGAAGTCCCGGAACGCCTCAGCCCCATGGGCGAGGATGTAGGGAACCGCCGCCAGGGTCAGCACGTTATTCCCGACGGTCGGGCAGCCGAACAGGCCCTTGTGCGCGGGCAACGGCGGCTTGGCCCGCACCTGCCCGCGACGCCCTTCGAGGCTTTCCAGCAGCGCCGTCT
>CAIUZX010000023.1 GCA_903903715.1 uncultured Caulobacterales bacterium | reverse complement strand
GCACAGTCGATGACGCCAAGGCGCAGAGCGTGTCCTCCAGCGGTGACGACATCGCCGGTTTCGCCTGCACGTTCCGAACAATGCCGTAATCACGCCGCAGCTTCGCCCAAATGCTGCAGTTCACTTGGAGCTTGGAGTCCCAACAGAGCCGGACATGCAGACCCGTTCCACCCCTCATTCCCTAAGACTGTCACTCCTTGCGGGATTGAGCCTGCTGCTGGTCGGCGGTCAGGCTGTCGCACAGACCGCGCCAAAACCACCGGCGGACGATCCGGAAGCCAATCTCGTCAGCGAGCTCGTCGTGACCGCGCGCCAACCCGGCCCTTCCTGGTGGACCGTCGAGAAGGGCCCCTCGAAGCTCTACATTCTCGGCCTGCCCCCGGGCCCATTAGCCAAGGACCTCGCCTGGGACAAAAGCCTGTTCCAGCGCCGCCTTAAGGAGGCTACGGCCTTTCTGCCCCTCCCAACCATCATGACGTCCGTAGATGTCGGCGCATTTCAGGGGCTTGGCCTCCTCACCCGCATGGCGCCCGGCATGGGCTGGACCAATGGCGATGTGGAGAAGGCGATGCCGAATTCGCTGGCGACACGCTTCGCCGCTGATCGCACAGCGCTGGGCTACCCCGTGTCCCGCTACGCCACCCCGGCGCCGATCCTCGCCGCGTTCAAGCTTCTCCAGGACTATATCGACAAGAGCGGCATGACCGACGACATCGTCGAAAGCCTCATCGCAGAAGCGCGGAAAGCCAAGGTGCGGGTGGAGAAGCCGCTGCGAATTGTCTCGCCGCCGTTGAAATTCGAGGACTTCAGCCTCACGCGCCCACCCGTGCAGGACTGCTTCAACACCGTGTTGTCCCAGGTCGAGACGGACCCTGAGATCTATCGCGCCGCCGCCAGAGGCTGGGCCGCAGGGCGACTGACCGAAGCGCTCGCCGCGCCGCGGGACGCAAAGGCCCTGTGTACAGCCCGCATCTATTCCGGAGCATTCCTGCGCCAGGCCTGGACGTCGGAAATCGATGATCTCGCGAAGCGCATCGAAAAGCCGGGCGTGACCGTCGCCGTCCTCGGCATGCGCAGCCTTCTTGCAGAGGACGGCGTTATCGCCGGGCTGCGGGCGAAGGGCTACGTCGTCACCGGCCCGGACGCAGACGCGGCGCGGTGAGCGCAGAACCTCACCCCAAGCCCACAAAGCCTTGCATGGCTTGAGACTTGCTCCCTGCAGCGGTGAGGGCGTCTGGCGATCCCGTTTTGGGACGCAAGGCCCCGACCGTGAGCGCAACCCGTTTGCGCACTGTGGGAGTTGGGCGAAATGGCGATTTTTGCGGGCAGAGGCCCCCTGGTGGCGGGAATGATCATGGCCGCGCCGGTTCTCTTGATCGGCGCGCCGCTGGTCGTGGCGGACGTGTACATTCGCAAGACGGAGCCCACGGTCGCCGAGTGCCGCGCCGTGCTGGCCAAGGCCGCGATGCGCCCCACCGTGATCGCCGCGCCCGTCAAGCTCGCCTCGGGCGGAAACGCCGCGTCCGCGCATCCGACGCAGAGCGTCCTGTCTATGTTCTCGCCGGCCCAGATCGCCGCGAGCCTCGCGCCGCAATCGAAACCCATGTCGCGGCCGCCCATGACGGCGGCGATCGTCGGCACGCCCAAGCTGGTTCCCACGCCGAAGGCCGCCACGGCGCCGGTGCGCACGGCCAAGGCTGCGCCGCCCCCCGCCCCCGCTCCGGCGCGCGTCGCGGCCGCCCCGGCCCGCCCGGTTCGGGTCG
>CAIUZX010000022.1 GCA_903903715.1 uncultured Caulobacterales bacterium | reverse complement strand
GGAAGTCGCCGCGATGGTCGCGGCGGTGGAGGCCGATCAGGGCCGGATCGACCTTCTGTGCGCCAATGCGGGCGTCGGCGACGGAGATCCTGACCAGGACAACGCCGCCTCCTCCCCTGACGCCGTGTGGAGCCGCGCGTTCGGCGTGAACGTCATGCAGCACGTCTATGCGGCGCGGGCCGTTCTTCCCGGCATGATCGCCCGGGGCGAGGGCTATATAATGAACACCGTCTCGGCGGCGGGCCTTCTCTCCCAGATCGGCGGCGCGGTCTATTCCACCACCAAGCACGCGGCGGTCGGGTTCGCCGAGAGTCTGGCCATCACCCACGGCGATCACGGGATCAAGGTGTCGATCCTTTGCCCGCAAGGGGTAGATACCGCGATGCTGCGCCAGGGCGGGTCGGGCTCGCCCCAGAGCCTCGACGGCGTACTGACGCCCGAAGCCTGCGCGGACGCGGTGATCGAGGGATTACGTGAGGAAAAGTTCCTGATCCTGCCGCACCCGATCGTCTTGACCTACATGCAGCGCAAGACGGCGGACTATGATCGCTGGATCGGCGGCATGAGGAAGCTCAGGGCCAAGGTCATGGGCCGGGCCTAGAGTTTGTCAGGGAAAAGTGGAATCCGGTTTTCCCGATAAGACAAACGACCAACTCTAAAGGTCGTCGGGGCCGTCCGCCTCGTGGTCGGTCAGGATCCGCGCGGCGTCGCCCTGCGGATCCTCATACTGCCCCGCCTTGAAGGTCCAGAAGAACCCGGCGAGGCCAAGCCCCGCCAGCAGCAGCGAAAACGGCAGGACGAAGACGATGATGTTCATGCGTTCCTCCCGGTGCGCCAGAGCCGAAGCGCGTTCAGGCTGACGATCAGCGAGGAGCTCGACATCGCAATCGCCGCGACGAACGGCGAGACGAGGCCGAGCAAGGCGAGCGGCGCGGCGATCAGATTATAGAGCGCCGAAAAGCCGAAGTTCTCCAGCGCCAGCGTCTTGGCCTTCCGCGCGATCAGGATCGCATCGACGACGCTGGAAAGTCGCTCGCCCGTGAAGACGAGATCGCTGGCGGTCTGGCTGACGTCGGCGGCGAGACCCGGCGCCATGGAGGCGTGGGCGCCTGCGAGGGCGGCGGCGTCGTTGAGCCCGTCCCCCACCATCAACACCCTGGCCCCATTGGCCTGCCGATCCGCGATCACCTTCGCCTTGCCGGCGGGGTCGAGCTCGGCCGTCCAGCTCTCGATCCCTACCGCAGCGGCCATGACGGCGACGGCCTGCGCCCGGTCTCCCGAAAGGATGGCGAGCTTCAGACCCAGCTTGCGGCACGCCGCCACCGCCTCACCTGCGTCTGCACGGAGTTCGTCGGCGAAGCGGAAGCGAACGGGCGCTTCTCCTGCGATGCGGAACCACAGCTCCGTCTCCGCCCCGCCCTGCAGCGCCGCGTCGACAAAGGCCGCGCGGCCGAGACGGGCGACGCGCCCGTCAATCAGGCCTTCAACGCCGAGGCCCGGAGTCTCGGTGATTGCGTCCGCCACCGGCCCCGTTCCCGCGGCTGCCGCCAGGGCGCGGCTGAGGGGGTGACGCGACCCGCGCGCGAGTTGGGCGGCAAGGGCAAGAGCTGCGGGATCGGCCTCAATCAGCCGGGCCTGCCCGACGGTCAGCACGCCGGTCTTGTCGAAGATCACCGTGTCAACTTCGGCGAGCCTTTCCAGCGCCGCGCCGGACTTCAAGAGCACGCCCTTGCGGAACAGCCGCCCGGACGCCGCGATCTGCACCGCGGGAACGGCGAGGCCGAGCGCGCAGGGGCAGGTGACGATCAGCACCGCCACGGCGCGGAGCAGCGCCTCGCGCACGCCGAGCCCGAGCGCCAGACCGCCGAGGAAGCCAAGGGCCGCCAGGCTATGGACCACCGGCACATAGATCTCCGCCGCCCGGTCGGCGAGGCGGACATAGCGGCTCTTCGACTGCGCGCCCGCCTCCATCAGCCTTGCGGTTTCGGCGAGGCTCGACTCGTCGGCGGCGACGCTCGCGCGCAGGATCAGCCGCCCGGAGAGGTTGAGCGCGCCGGCGGGCGCCGTCATGCCGGGCCCGGCTCGAGACGGCGCAGCTTCTCCGGTGACGAGGGAGAGGTCGAGCTCGGTCTCCCCGCTTTCGATCACGCCGTCGACCGGCGCGCGGTCGCCCGGCGCGAGGGCGAGGAGATCGCCGGGCAGGATCTCGCGCACCGGAACGCCGCGAATGACGCCGTCGGGATCGACCCGCTGCGCCGTCGGCGCCTGCAGCAGCATCAGGGCGCGCGCCGCGCCCTTGGCCCGCTGGCGGAGCTGGTGGTCGAGATACCGGCCTATGAGCAGGAGGAAGACGAGGCTGATCGCCGCGTCGAAATAGGCGTGACGCCCGCCCTGCCACGTCTCGGAAAAGCTGATGGCCAGCGTGAGGACAAGGCCGATGGAGATCGGCACATCCATATTCGCCTTGCCGCGCCGCAGAGAGCGC
>CAIUZX010000021.1 GCA_903903715.1 uncultured Caulobacterales bacterium | reverse complement strand
GTCCAGCCTCGTTCTCATCCAAGTTTACGCGTCGTCTTCGAACGCGTCCGGATCGTCCGGCTCGACAACGGGTATGGCGTAACGGCCGGACAACCAGCGCTGCAGATCGACATCGCTGCAACGGCGGGAGCAGAAGGGCCGGTACTCCACGGTCGCAGGACGCTGGCAGATCGGGCAAGGCGCCGTGCTGGACGACTTTGCGGATGTGTCGGCCGGGGCGGTCACAGGCTCTGCGCCGTCCAGCCGCGGCGAGAGCGATCAGGCTCGGCCACGATCTCGAACCGCGCCCCGATCCGCTCGATCAGGCGTGGCGCCAGCACATGGGTCGCCTCGGCGACCGTCGGCGAACAGACCGCCCGCACCCGCCGCCCCGGCCCCGCTTCCCGCTCAATGGCGCGGATCAGGGCGAGGGCCTCGGTGGCGACGGACATCTGCCCGTCGGGATCGGCCAGTCGCTCGATCAGCGGTTCCGTTCGCCACGGGATGGCGATCTCGAGCACACCGAATCTGGAGATCGCGCCCAGCGCTACCCCCGGCTGGTCCGGTGCAAAGGCCGCCTTCGCCGCCTCGATCAGGACGGGGCCGTTATGCCCCTTGCCCGCCAGGTCGATCACCATCAGGCCGCCCAGCCCTTTCAGCCGCGCCAGACGGGCCGCCTCGTGGATGGCGAGTTGATTGATCTTGGTGGCGCTGAAGCGGGCGTCCTGCCCGGCGGCGGTCCCGACGTCCACGTCCACCGCCACCAGGGCGCGGGTCTGCTCGATGGTCAGCCGACCGCCGCCGCGCAAGGGAAACTCGATCTGGGCGATCGCGGACGTGGCTTCGTCCGCCGCATCCCGCGCTTCGGGCCCCTCGATGAGCTGCACGTCGGGCGCGAAGGTCTGCAGGCGCCGCCGAAAGTCCGGGGCGTCGCCGATCCAGCGGACAGGGCCCGCATCATGGGACAACACCTTGGCCGAAGCCGCCTTGCCGCGCCTGGCCGGAGCCAGGACCTGTGCGGCCACAAACCGCCCCTCCCCCGACCCGTCCGGCAATCCGGCCCGGGCGACGACCAGGCTCTGGCCTTCGGGCGCCTCGAGGAAAGCGATGCCCAGCCCTTTCTCGACCCGACTGATTCGCGCCGCCAGGACTGCGCCGGGCTGCAGACGCCCGACATCTGCGTCGCGTTCGATCAGCAGGCGCTCGGGCAGATCATCCAGGGTGACCACGCCGCGACGCTCGCCGACGCCGATATCGAGATAGAGCTTTCTGCGGCTACTCATGCCGGGACGCTCCGACGCCAGCCGAGGCCCTCGAGCAGCGCCAGGGTCTCATAGAGCGGCAGCCCCACGACCCCCGTGTAGGAGCCCGACAGGGACAGCACAAATCCCCCCGCCCGTCCCTGCACGCCATATCCGCCGGCCTTGCCGCGCCATTCGTCACTCAACACGTAGTCCTCGATCTCCTGCTGCGTCAGGCGCTTGAAATGAAGCCGCGTCTCGGAGAGGCGCGTCGCGGCGCGTCCGTCCGGCGACCGGACGCAGACGCCGGTCAGGACGCGATGGGCTCTGCCGGAAATCAGTCCGAGGCAGGCTCTCGCTTCGGCTTGCGTCTCCGCCTTGGGCAGCACGCGCCGACCGACCACGACAACCGTGTCCGCCGCGAGCACAAAAGCGTTCGGGCGCCGCGCCGCCACCGCCGCCGCCTTGTCCGATGCGAGGCGCAACGCGAGACGTCGGGCGGTCTCGTCCTTCAGCGGACTTTCGTCCACATCGGCCGGATCGACGAGATCGGGGGTCACGCCCACCTGGGAGAGAAGCTCGAGCCGTCTGGGACTTGCGCTCGCCAAGACCAGCTGAGCGGATCCCGCGGCGGCGGACTTTGACGACGCAGCCGATGACAAGGCCGTCAAGCGCCTATTTGAAGCGGTAGGTGATTCGACCCTTGGTCAGGTCGTAGGGGGTCATTTCAACCAGCACCTTGTCGCCAGCCAGCACCCGAATACGGTTCTTGCGCATCTTCCCGGCGGTATGCGCGATGATCTCGTGCTTGTTCTCTAGTTCGACGCGAAACGTCGCGTTTGGAAGGAGTTCCGTAACCGTGCCCGGAAACTCCAGAAGTTCTTCCTTCGCCATTCGGCCTCTCGATCGGGTCTGTCTTAAATGCAACGAAGCTCGCGCCGACGAAACGGTCGGGCGCGAGCCGGACAAGTGCTGGCTAAATATGGCAGATCATCCCCCGAAGGTCGATGGTCGGCCGAAACGTTGCTCAATTCGGCGGGAAAGCCCGTCGCGGACCTGCCGGTATTGACCAAGGCGCGCCTCCCGCGAGCCCTCCGCCAGGGTGGGATCGAAGGTCGGCCAGTACTCGACATCCATGGCGAGGCCGCGGGCGAACTCCAGAGCCCGGTGATGCGCCTCAGGCGTCAGCGACACCACAAGATCGAACGACGCATCCTCCAGCTCCGCGAAGGACTTCGGCCGATGACCTGACACGTCCAGCCCGATCTCGTCCATCAGGGAGACGACGAACGGATCGATCTCCTCCCCCGGACGCAAGCCGCAGCAGTCCACGAAGATCCGCCCGCCGTGCATGCTGCGCAAAAGAGCGGCGGCCATCGGGGACCGGACGCAGTTGAGATTGCACGCGAACAGGACGGCGCCGGGCGAAATCGACGCTTCAGAGCCGAAATCGCTCACGTCTGCGTCGGGCGCCGATGCAGCGCGCAGATCAGGGTGAACAGCCGCCGCGCCGTGTCGTGGTCGGTGTCGACCTTGCCGCTGAGCCGTTCGCGCAACAGCCGTGAGCCCTCGTCGTGCAGACCGCGACGACCCATGTCGAGGGCCTCGATCTGTGACGGCGTCGACTGCCGGATCGCCGCGTAATAGCTCTCGCAGATCATGAAATAGTCGCGCACGATCATTCGGAACGGAGACAGGGACAGGACGTGGCGCTTCTCGTACTCCGGCCCCTGGATGTCGAAGACCAGCCGCCCCTCGATCAGAGACAGCCGCAGATCAAACGGGCCGCGCTCCGCCCCCGCCGGCGCAAAGACGTTCTCCTCCAGAAGGTCGAAGATCGCCACCTGACGCTCATGCTCGACGTCGCGGGACGCGGCGGCGAGCGAGGCTTCGTCGATTTCAACGGTTTTCAGACGCAGCGCGGTCATTTCGGCTCGGGCTCTCCGAGTCGGATGGTGGCGGCGCGGCGGTGCGCAGGCAAGCCCTCCGCGCCCGCCAGAGCGGCTGTCGGCGGCCCAAGCCGGGCGAAGGCCTTCGCGTCACAGCGCAGGATCGAGGTGCGCTTGAGAAAGTCGTAGAGCGACAGCCCTGAAGAGAACCGCGCGGCGCGGCTGGTAGGCAGCACATGGTTCGACCCGCCGACATAGTCCCCCAGCGCTTCGGGGGTATAGCGTCCCAGGAAGATCGCCCCGGCGTGTCGCACCTGATCCGCCAGCCGGTCGGGATCGGCCACCGCGAACTCGACATGCTCCGGCGCCAGCCGGTCCACGAGGGCCGGGCTTGCGTCCATCGGCGCGAGGATCACGGCGCCGTGGCTCTTGAGCGAGGCTCTGGCCGTGTCGCAGGTGGAGAGCTCCAGGATCTGGCGTTCGATCGCCGCCTCAACTGCGTCCGCAAAATCCGCGTCGTCGGTGATCAGGATCGACTGCGCGTCCGGGTCGTGCTCGGCCTGGCTGAGAAGATCCGCGGCGATCCACGCTGGGTCGTTGTCCGCATCCGCCACCACGACGATCTCGGACGGTCCCGCCAGCGCGTCGATGCCGACGACGCCGTAGAGCCTGCGCTTGGCCGCCGTGACGAAGGCGTTACCGGGGCCGACAATCTTGTCCACAGGCCGGATCGGTCCGGCCCCGTGCGCCAGCGCCGCAGCCGCCTGGGCGCCGCCGACGCGCCAGATCTCCGTCACTCCGGCGACCTTCGCTGCGGCCAGCACCGCGGGCTCAAGCCGCCCCGGTGGC
>CAIUZX010000020.1 GCA_903903715.1 uncultured Caulobacterales bacterium | reverse complement strand
TTATCGAGGATCTGCGCGAAGAGTTCGTGCGCGACTACGTCTTCCCGATGTTCCGCGCCAACACGGTCTATGAGGGCCAGTATCTCCTCGGCACCTCCATCGCCCGGCCGCTGATCGCCAAGACCCAGATCGACATCGCGCGCAAGGTCGGCGCGGACGCGGTCTGTCACGGCGCGACGGGCAAGGGCAACGACCAGGTGCGCTTCGAGCTCGGCTACTACGCGCTGGAGCCGGACATCCGTGTCATCGCGCCCTGGCGGGAGTGGGACTTCAAGAGCCGCGAGGCCCTGATCGCCTTCGCCGAACAGCACCAGATCCCGATCTCGAAGGACAAGCGCGGCGAGGCGCCGTTCTCGGTCGACGCGAACCTCCTGCACTCGTCCTCGGAGGGCAAGGTGCTGGAAGACCCCGCGGTCGAGGCGCCGGAATTCGTGCACCAGCGGACCATCGCGCCGGAGGACGCGCCGGACCGCCCTTGCGTCTTCACCCTGGACTTCGAGCGGGGCGACCCCGTGGCCATCGACGGGGAGCGTCTGTCTCCTGCGGCGATGCTGACGAAGCTGAACCAGCTTGGCCACGACAATGGCGTCGGGCGGCTGGATCTCGTCGAGAACCGCTTCGTCGGCATGAAGTCCCGCGGCGTCTACGAGACTCCCGGCGGAACGATCCTCCTCTCCGCCCACCGCGGCATGGAGTCCATCACCCTCGACCGCGGCGCGATGCATCTGAAGGACGAGCTGATGCCGCGCTACGCCAGCCTGATCTACAACGGCTTCTGGTTCAGCCCGGAACGCGAGATGCTGCAGGCGATGATCGATAAGAGCCAGGAACTTGTGAGCGGTCAGGTGACCGTGAAGCTCTACAAGGGCAATGTCTCCGTCATCGGCCGCACGTCGCCCTATTCGCTGTACGATCAGGACCTCGTCACCTTCGAAGAGGGCGCGGTGGCCTATGACCAGCGGGACGCGGCTGGCTTCATCAAGCTGAACGCCCTGCGCTTGCGGGTGCTGGCGAACCGCAACCGTCGGGGGCCGGCGGCCTGACGCCGAAGCGGATGTGGCGCGCCTGAGGCTCTACCAACCGGACGACGCCGCGCATCTGGCCGGCATCTTCGTCGAAGCGGTGCGCGGGATCGGCCCGTCGGACTATTCGCCCGAGCAGGTCCAGGCCTGGGCGGCGGGGGCGTCGGCTGACCGGTTCGGGGCGCAGGCGGGGGACGGGCGCGTGGTGTGGGTCGCTCTCGATGTAGCCGACCAGCCGTGCGCCTTCATCGATCTGGAAGCCGACGGCCACATTGACTTTCTCTATTGCCGCCCGGCTGAGGCCGGAACAGGGACGGCGGCGGCGCTCTATGCCGTTCTGGAATCGCATGCCCGCAAGACCGGCCTCACGCGCCTTTATACCGAGGCGAGCGAAGCGGCGCGGCGGTTCTTCCTCAAGCGGGGGTTTGTGGTGACGCAACGCCGGGACTTTTCGTTGCGCGGCGTGATGATACACAACTACGCGATGGAGAAGCGACTCTCGTAAAGCTCCGGCTTGAAGCCGACGGACACGGCGCCGGCATGCTCCAGCACCGGGCGCTTGATCATCGACGGCTGGGCCAGCATCAGCCGCACCGCTTTCTCCCGGTCAAGCTCGCTGCGGTCGGCGTCGGACAGCTTGCGGAAGGTCTGGCCGGAGCGGTTCAGCACCGTCTCCCACCCCAGCGCATCCACCCAGGCGTTCAGCCGCGCCGCATCCAACCCTTGCGACTTGAAATCGTGGAAGACGTAAGTCATCCCGCGTCCCGTCAGCCAGGCGCGGGCCTTCGTCACAGTGTCGCAGGTCTTGATGCCGTAAAGGGTTGTGGTCACGAGCCTTGCCTATTTCTGGTCCGCGAAACGCTTGATCAGGCGATACATCAATCGCCGACAATGCGTCACTGTGGTTTTCCGGAAAATAAGCAGATCCCTTCGCCTGAAAGCCACGTCTTTTAGGCAGCAATTTTTCGGCTCCTGTTTTGAGACGCCTTGGTCCCCCTTTCAGAAGCGCAAGATCGCGTCTATGTGCGGGGCGCAACTGTCGCACGTCTCATGAAGGACCCCCATGGCGACCCTGACCCTGGCCGACATCCCCGAGTTCGAGTTCGCACCGGTGGAGGCAGACCCTCACGCCTATATCCGCGAGCTGCGCGCCAAGGCGCCGCTGGCCCGCGGCGGCATCGGCATGATCGTGGCCCTGCGCCATCATCACCTGGAATTGGTGACCAGCGACGTGACCCGCCAGATCGAGACCGAGACCAAGCTGATGCAGGGCATCTCCTCCGGTCCGATTTTCGACTTCATCGAAGCGGCCATGCTGTTCGCCAATGGCGACATCCACCAGCGGCGTCGCCAGCCAGTGTCCCGCACCTTTGCCTTCAAGCTGATGGACGCGATGCGGCCGAAGGCGGCGGAGCTCGCGACGTCGCTGGTGATGGAGCGGCTTGGCAAAGGACCGGTGGATTTCGTGAACGAGATCGCCGCGCAGATCCCAGCAAGGATCATTGCCGACATTCTGGGCATCCCTCAGTCGGACCTGCCGGTCTTCATGAAATGGATCGCCGACACCGCCGAGGCGCTGGGCTTCATCGACCCCGAGCGGCGCGAGACCATTGAAAAGAGCCTCGTCGAGTTCAACGCCTATGTGGAAAGCCTGCTGGAAGAGCGCCGCCGCGCGCCGCGGGAGGACTTCATCACCGAATACCTCGCCACCACGGCGAAGGACGAGACGCTGAGCGAGATCGAGATCCGCACCCAGGTGCTCGGCCTCATCCTCGCCGGATCCGACACGACGCGCGGCTCGATGGCCATCACGCTGGCGCACCTGCTCGCGCGCCCTGACCAGTGGTCGGCGTTCTGCGCTGATCCTGACGGATTGAAAAAGGGCGTGGTCGACGAAGGCCTGCGCTTTGATCCCATCGTCAGCGGCGTGCCGCGGATCGCGGTGAAGGATGTCGAGATCGACGGCTACACCATCCCCGCCGGAACGCCGGTGGCGGTGTCCCTGCTGTCCGCCCTGCGCGATCCGGACGTCTACGCCTCGCCGGACACCTTCGACATCCGCCGCACCGATCACCCCCGCTGGCACCCCGTCTTCGGCGCGGGCGCGCACCGCTGCGTCGGCGAGGCGCTGGCGCGGGCGGAGCTGGAAGAGGCGCTGGCCGCCATCGCCAGGACGGCGCCGAAGACGACGCTGGTCGGCGACTTCCCCCGCCTGCAGAGCGGAGCTATCCGTCAGATCACCGGCATGACCGTGCGGTTCGACGCGTGAGCGCCGCGCCGTCCTGCAGGCTTTATCTGATTACGCCGCCAAAGATCGACGATATCGAGGTGTTTCTGTCGCAGCTTGAAGCGGCGCTGTCCGGCGGAGACGTCGCCAGCCTGCAGATCCGTCTGAAGGAGTCGAGCGACGGAGACATCGCTCGCGCCGTGACCGCGATCACGCCGATCGCCCACGCCCACGACGTCGCGGTGATCCTGAATGACCGTCCCGATCTCGCGGACGTCCTCGGGTGCGACGGCGTGCATGTCGGGCAGTCGGACGCAAGCTGCAAGGACGCCCGCAAGCGCATGGGGCCGGACCGGATCGTCGGCGTCACCTGTCATGACAGCCGTCACCTCGCCATGGAGGCTTCCGAGGCTGGCGCGGACTATGTCGCGTTCGGCGCCTTCTTCGACACCGCGACCAAGGACGCCTCCACCCGCGCCGAACCCGAACTGCTGACCATCTGGCAGGAGACCATGCAGACGCCTTGCGTCGCCATTGGCGGGATCACGGTGGAGCAGGCGCCGGCCCTGGCCAAGGCGGGCGCGGACTTCATCGCCGTCTCCGCCGGCGTCTGGGCGCACCCTGAGGGCCCCAAGTCGGCGGTGGCGGCGTTCAACGCGGCCTTGCGTCTCGCGGCGGCGAACTGACCTCCGTTCTTCGAATGTGAAATTCGCATCGCCGGGGGTAAGCCAACGTCAAGAGATCGGTTATTGTGTTTTTGATTCGCCGCTCGCTGCGGCCAATCCAGCAGGATGACGGATGGCCGGCTTTGACGCAGCTCTGTTCGCCGCGGGCGGAAGCACCAGTCTGGCGCTTGCGGCGATCCTTTGGTCGCTCTCTCAGAGGCGACGACAGTCGGACGTTCAGTCCGAGCTGGAAGCGGCTCTGCGTCGTCAGTCGGACCAGTCCCGCACAGCAGAGGCCGCCGCCGACGCCTTTGACAGCGTGCTTATTTCGGTTTCGGGAGCGACGACCACCCTTGCCGGGGGCGAGCTCGGCGTTGCGGACTGCGCCGCAGTCCTGAACCTGTCGCCCGGCGCGTCGGTGGAGGAACTGGTTTCCGCTTTGCGCAAGGTCGCCGCGCATGACGCCAGCCTGACGGCGCTGTTTGATCGCGGCGAGGCCTGCGACTTCGAAGTGGCCGGCATGGGCGCGGACGGACATCGTCGGACGCTGACGGTTGAAGGGCGCGTTTCGGGCGCCGTCGCCTGGCTGCGCCTGACCCTCTCGGCCGCATCAGGTCTGCCGTCGTCGGCGCGCTTTGCGGCTTTCATGGACGCCCTGCCGCATCCGGCCTGGATCGTCGGCCCTGACGGGGCCCTGAACTGGGCCAATCGCAACTGGCTGGCGGCCGCTGATGCGGCGGGCGTGGACGATGCGGTTCGTCGAAGCGCCGAGTTCGACCGCAACGCCGCGGCTGTCGTGGCGGCCGCGGCGGCGTCGGGCGAGCGGCGGGACATACTGCTGAAGGCGAGCGCGGCGGGTCAGCGACGTGCTTTCCATCTTGCCGCGACCCCGCTTGAAGGCGGCGGCGCTGCGGCCCTCGCCGTCGATGTCACCGACGCCGAAGACTTGCGCGAGCAGCTGCGGCGGCACAATGCGGCCCATGACCAGACCCTGAACCGACTGGATGACGCCGTCGCCATCTTTGGGCCGGACAAGCATCTGTCGTTCCACAACACCGCCTTTGCCGAGCTCTGGGGGCTGGAGCCGGCCTGGCTTGCGGAAAAGCCGACGCATGGCGAGGTGCTCGACCGCCTGCGCCAGCGCCGCCGACTGCCGGAGACCGTGGACTACGCCGTGTGGAAGGCGAAGGAGCTCGCCTATTACGAGGCCCTCGACGGCGGCCCGGATGAGCTCTGGACCACGCCGGACGGCAAGACCCTGCGCGTCGTGCGTCAGCCGCATCCCTTCGGCGGGCTGTTGCTCCTGTTTGCGGACATGACCGGAGAGATCAAGCTTCGGGCTCAGTACAACGCTCAGGTTCAGGTGCAACAGGCGACCCTCGACAAGCTGAACGACGCTGTCGCGGTGTTCGGCTCCGACGGGCGTCTGCGCCTTCATAACGAAGCCTTCGAGCGCTTCTGGCGTCTGACGCCAGCGGCGGTCACGCAAGCCGGAGACTTCGACCGCCTGAGCGAGGCCTGCCTGCCGATCATGAACGAACGGCAGTTCTGGCGGGATCTGAAGGCGCGCGTCGCCGACCCCGGTCCGCAGGCGCGGGCGCCGGTGTCGGGCGAGTTCCGCACCACGGACCGCCGGGCCGTCGCCTATCAGACCCGCCCCCTGCCGGATGGCGCGACGCTGATCGCCTTTTCCGACATCACGGCGACGCGCGAGCTGGAGCAGGCGGTCGACGAGCGTCAGGCGGCGCTGGATGAAGCGCAGCGCCTGAAGCGCGACTTCGTGGGCAATGTGTCCTACGAACTGCGCACCCCTTTGACCACCATCCTCGGCTATGCGGAACTGCTGGAATCGATGGGGGAGCAGGTGCCTGAGCGCATGCGACCCTATCTCGGCTCGGTCCGGATGGCGGCGGACCAGCTGGCGCGCTCCATTGATGACGTGCTGGACATGGCGCAGATCGATGCGAATGAAATGGCGCTGTCGCTCGGGGATGTGCGCATCAGCGACCTCCTGAGCGATGTCGGTGACAAGCTGTCCCGCGCTGCGGCGGAAGCCGGTGTGCGTCTGGTGATCGAGGATGCGGCGAAGGCGGGGGTGATCCGGGCGGACTTCCGCAGGCTCGCGCAGGTCCTCGACCATCTCACCGCCGCCGGCATCCGTTCGACTCCCGCCGGTGGCGAGGTTCGCATCTCCGCCCGCAAGGCCGAAGGCGAGGTCCAGCTGATGGTCAAAGACACCGGTCGCGGCATACCGTATCATGTCCAGGCGCACATCTTCGATCGGTTCGTCGGACGAGATCGCGGGGGTCCGGGGCTCGGGCTCGCCCTGGTGCGCGCCCTCATCGAATTGCACGGCGGATGGGTGGCGCTGGAAAGCGCGCCCGGCGAAGGGGCGCTGTTCACCTGCCACATCCCGGAACAGGTTCAGAGCGAGTCCGGACAACCCGAGCTCAGCTTCGGCTGACGCCCAGGCATCCGACGCTCAAGTCGCTTTGATTGGCGTGTGGAGGATCTGACGGAGGTCAGATCCCGCCGTACCACTCGTAGCCGCGATCGGGCCAGTAACCGCCGCGCCCGCCGTGCAGATCCTTGAGCGAAGCGACGGCTTCGATCCGTTCAATGTACTTGGCCTGCTTGTAGCCGAGGTAGCGCTCCACCCGCAGGCGAACGGGCGCGCCATGCGGAACGGTCAGCGGCGCATCATTCATCTCATAGGCGAGGATCGTCTGCGGATGAAACACATCGACCAGGGCGATGCTCTCGTAATAGCGGCTGTCGTCTCCGCCCATGCTGTCCATGCAATGGAAGACGATGAACTTGGCTTCCGGCTTCAGCTTCGCCTCGCGGATCAGCGCGCCGAGGGGGGCGCCTTTCCACTTGCCGATGCAGCTCCAGCCCTCGACGCAGTCATGGCGGGTGATCTGGGTGCGGGATGTGCGCGTCTTCAGATCGTCCAGGGTCAGCGACATCGGGTTCTCCACGAGCCCGTCGACGCGGAGCCGCCAGTTGGCGAAGCCTGACGCGACATGCGCGCGATAGGCGGCGTCGTGCGGATCCACCGTCCCGTTCGCCTTGAAGGTGGGCGACAGATCGCTCTCACGGAATTCCGGCGCCAGTTGGCCGGGCGTCAGCAGGAGGCGCTGCGAGCGGCGCGTCAGGCCTTCAGCGCTTTCAATGACTTTCTGCACGGACCGATTGCTCGTCAGGCTGTCGCAACCGGCGACCACCAGACCGCCCAGACCCGCCAGCGACGCCTTCAGCCAACCGCGCCGGGCGGGGCCGGTCTTTGCAACTTCACTCATTGGA
>CAIUZX010000019.1 GCA_903903715.1 uncultured Caulobacterales bacterium | reverse complement strand
GGAAAAACTGTTCTTTGATGCGCAGGGAAAGCCGATGTCCTTCGTGTCGGCGATCCTGTCGGGGCGCTCCACCGGCGCGCCCGGCGCCGTGGCGATGCTGGCCAAGGCGCACGCCGATCATGGCCGCAGACCCTGGGCGAGCCTCTTTGGCGACGCCGAGCGGCTGGCGGAGCAAGGCTTCGTCATTCCGCCAAGGTTCGGCGCCGCCATCAACTCCGGATACCCCCAGACCAAGACACCGGACGCGACCGCCTACTTCACCCGCCCGGACGGCAAGCGCTACGCCGCCGGCGACACGCTGAAGAACCCGGCCTACGCCGCGGCGGTCCGGCGCATCGCCGCCCACGGGGCGCGGGGTCTGTTGGCCGGGGAGACGGGCAAGGAGATCATCGCCCACACCCGCTCGGGCGACCCGCCCGGCGACCTGACACTGGCGGATCTCGCCGCCTATCGGCCGCAGGTCCTCGAGCCCCTCTGCCGGCCCTATCACGGCTACAAGGTGTGCAGTGCGCCGCCGCCCGCGGGAGGGGTGGGGGTGCTGGAGCTCCTCAACCTCCTCGAGCACACGGACATTGCGACACTCGGGCCCACGGACCCTCAGGCCTGGTACGAATTCGCCGAGGCCAGTCGCCTCGCCTATGCGGACCGCGATCACTTCGAAGGCGATCCGGACGTCGTGAAGACGCCGGTCGACGGTCTGCTCGACCCCAAATACGGCGCGGAGCGGGCGGCGCTGATCGGAACGCTCGGACCCGAGGCCCCTCTTCCCGGCCATCCGGCGGGCGCCGGGTCAAGCGGACCTGACGCCACTCGCGAGCCCGGCGGCACGACGCATTTCGTGATCCAGGACGCCGCGGGAAACATCGTCTCGATGACGACAACGGTTGAATCGATATTCGGCTCCGGCCGGATGGCGTCGGGCTTCTTTTTGAACAATCAGCTGACCGACTTTTCCGCGCCGGTGGGCGTCGACGGCAAACCCGCAGCCAATGCGCCCGGCCCCGGAAAACGGCCCAGATCCTCGATGAGCCCGGTGATCGTGTTCGATGCGCAAGGTCGCCCGGTCGCCGCCTTCGGCTCGCCCGGCGGCAACTCCATCATCGCCTATGTCGCCAAGGTCGTGGTGGGCTGGATCGACTGGAAGATGCCGCTGCAGCAGGCGGTTGATCTGCCGAACGTCGTCGCCCGGCGCGGGGTGGTGTCGGTCGAGAAGGGCATGGACCCGGCTGTAGTCGCTTACCTACGGACCAAGGGCCTCAACGTGCAGGCGGACGCCGGGGAGGTCTCGGGCCTGAACGGGTTTGTGCTGCGAGATGGCGAAGTGGTCGAGACGGCGGTCGACCACCGGCGCGAGGCCGTAGCGCGGCGGTACTAAGCGACGGGACGGGCTGCGACCACACGGGGCAACGTCAGCAGAAACACTGCGCCGTCTCCGTCGGAGCGGGCCAGCGACAGTTCGCCCCCGTGTCCGACAGCGAGCTCTCTTGCGATGGCGAGGCCGAGCCCCGCGCCGTCCGGGCGCTGAGAGCCGGAAAACACCTGGAACAGGCGCGCCTTCGCCCGCTCAGGCAGCCCCGGCCCGTTGTCGGCGATCTCGATGCGGACATGCTCGCCGTCCTGTGACGCGCTGACGGTCACCTGTCCCGGCCGATCCGCCCTCGGGCTGGCTTCGATCGCCTGACGCGCGTTGCGAAACAGATTGACCATGATCCGGTGCAACTGGTCGGGGTCGGCGCTCAGTTCGATGTCGGCGCTGGGATCGGTGACGAGGGGAACGCCGTCAGTGCTCAACCCGGAATCCTCCGCTGCGTCCGCCACGACTTCGGAGAGTTTGAGCAGGGCCAGTTGCGGCGCCGCCTCCTCGCTCTTGCCATAGGCCAGGACGCCCTCAGCGAGACGCACGGCGCGGCCAAGGGCCCGTTCGAGCCTTGGCAAAGCCTGGGCGACTTTCGGGTCCGCCGAAGCGGCCAAGCGGTCCGAGGCGAACTGGGCGGAGGTCAGCATGTTGCGAAGATCGTGATTGATCTTGGCGACGGCCTCGCCCAGCGCCGCCAGCCGCGCGCGACTGTGCAGGGCGGCGAGGAGATCCTCCTGCATCTGGTTGAGCTCGACCTCGGCCCGCCCGATCTCGTCGCGACGACCCGACGGCTTCAACCGCGCGAGTGGGTCGTCCGGCCTGGCGCGGAACCGCTCCATGGCCAGGGTGATCCGGCGCATCGGCCGCACCAGCGCCGCGTTCAGCGACATGTAGACGAGCACCCCGGCCACTAGAGAGATAAACACCGAGCTGGCGAGAATGCTGCCGAGATAGCCGATCAGGTCCTCCCGCAGCGGCCCCTCCGGTGTCACGATCTCCACGAAATCGCCGTCCCGGAATTGAGGACGGGCGACAACGCGGAGCATACGGGGCGCGCTGGACCCCAGGGTCTCGAAGGGCGCCGCAAGCTTGTCGAAGCTGTTGCGCTTGCGAAGGTCGATCAGGGTCGGCGCCTTTTCCATGCGCGGCGCGGCGAGCAGCAGCCTGCGAAATCCGTGGCTCGAGACCGCCACCGTGACGACGCCTGCGCCCTCGAGAAGCTCCGCCGTCTTCTTCTGGGGTATCGCGCCCGGCGGGGCGAGTTCGACGGCCACGGACGCCTCTTCCGCAAGTCGGGTGCGGACGATGAGCCAGTTTTCATGGAACGCCGCCAAGGACGGCGCCAAGATCATCAGTTCCGCCAGCATGACGAAAAGCGCGGTCAGGGCCAAAAGTCGGGCGGAGAGCCCAACTGGCCAGCCGGGACGACCGCGCTTTGGAACGCCGGTCATGGCTTCTCTTTTCCCACAGGCCTCAGACTCGCCCTTCGCTCATGGACTACTTCAGTCGCGAGCATGCCGCAATCGCGCGGGTCCGGAATATCGGCCTCTAGGATTTTCGCCACAGCCGCCTGTATCGCCACGCCGCGGGAATGAGCGCCAGCGCCGCCAACCCGGCCATGGTTGCAAGCCATTGCGGCTGGAGCAGCAACGCCGGGTTCGGGCGCTGACCGCGCTCGAACATCCGGCCGAAGTCTGAACCGATCGCGGCGTAGACGATGGTCGACGGCGCGATGCCGACGACGGTCGCCGTGAGATAAGGAATGACGCGCATGCGCAGCAGACCGGCCGTCACATTGACCAGCCAGATCGGCACGCCCGGTATCAAACGCAGCATCAGGATATAGGTGAAGGCGTCGCGGCTAGCGCCGGCCTCAAGTCTCTGCATCAGGCCTCCGGCGCGGATCGCGCGGGCCCTGAGTGTTTCACCCCACGCCGAGCGCGCCGCCAGGAACATCGCCGCGCACCCGGCGCTCGCTCCCGTCACGGCGGCGGCGGCCCCTTCCCACATGCCAAACAGGAAGCCTCCGGTGAGCGTCATGACCAGAGCGCCCGGCAGGGACAGCCCGGTCACGAGGAAGTAGAGTCCCATATAGATGAGGACGCTTTCCGCCGGGTGCGCATGGACCGCGTGCTGAAGCTGGTGTCTGCGCGCCTGCAACTGAGACAGACTGATCAAGTGTTCCGGATCCAGCGCGATGACCGCGATCAGGATAATCGGACTGACCGCGACGGCCGCAATCAGCAGGCCACGGCGTCGGTCCACAGCCGCACTGGCGCCTTTCGCGATCGTCGCGAAAGGGTCGGTTGCTGCGCCAGTCTCTTCGGTCTGCATGGGCCGATCCTAGCGACTTGGAACCAACAAAGCAGTCCCTGTCCCCTTACAGGCTTCAAAGTCGCTCAACCGTTTCGCCTGTCGCTCAGCTGTTGACTCATGGTCGTCATTGCCGCATACACCCGCGCTCATTTGAGACTCTAGACTTCGCAACGGAGCTTTGACCGTGAAGCGCACCTACCAGCCAAGCCGCCTTGTGCGCAAGCGCCGTCACGGGTTCCGCAGCCGTATGGCGACGAAGAACGGCCAGAAGGTCATCGCCCGTCGCCGCGCGCGCGGTCGCAAGCGTCTGTCGGCCTAAGCTTCGTCGGTCCCTGCGATTACGGAGCCGCGCCGCCTGAGTTTGGCGGCCGCCGACGGTGAGCAAGGCGATGGGAACCTTCGCACGCCTGACCAGACGCGCTGAATTTCTGGCGGCGGCGAAGGCGGCCTACTGCGCCAAAGGCGCGGTGCTGATCCAGATGCGGTCCCGTCAGGACGATGATCCCAAGATCCGTGTCGGCTTTACGGCGACCCGCAAGGTCGGCGGAGCGGTCGTTCGCAATCGGGCGAAGCGCCGCCTGCGTGAAGCCGCTCGCACGTGTCTACCCGCCTTGGGGTTCGCCGGTTGCGACTATGTCTTCGTCGCTCGAACGGGAACGCCCGACCGTCCGTTCGCGCTCCTTCTTGAGGATGTCCGTCGCGCCCTCACCCACCTTGCGAAGGCGGCGGCTCCAGAACGTGAACAGGCGGCCCCATGACCCCCTCTGAAACCTACACCGGCGAAGCGCTGGAATACGCCAGGGTCCTGTTCGCTCATCCCATTGAGTTTCTCATGGGCTGCGTGCGCATGGAGGATCTACCCTCTCCCGCCCTGCCAGAGGTCGCCTTCGCAGGTCGCTCGAATGTCGGCAAGTCCAGCCTGATCAACGCCGTTGCGGGACGCAAAGGCCTGGCGCGGGCCTCGTCCGAGCCGGGGCGGACACGGGAGGTGAACCTGTTCGTGATGGAGCACGGCGCGCGTCTGGTCGACTTGCCGGGCTACGGCTTCGCCCGCGCAGGTAAGGGCGACACCCGCAAGTTCCAGAATCTCGGCCGCTCTTACCTTCGGGGACGACCCAATCTAAAGCGCGTCTATCTGTTGATCGACGCACGTCACGGCCTGAAATCGACGGATGACGAGGCTCTGGACGCCCTCGACACCGCGGCCGTGTCCTACCAGATCGTGCTGACCAAAGCGGACAAGATCAGACCCTCGGAAGCCGCATCCACCGCGGCGGCGACTCAGAAGGCCGTGGCCAAACGGCCTGCGGCCTTTCCGCGGGTTGC
>CAIUZX010000018.1 GCA_903903715.1 uncultured Caulobacterales bacterium | reverse complement strand
CGCCACGGGCGTTTCCTTGTCGCCGAGCGCGGCGAGCGCCATGGCGCACTGATAGAAGTCCCGCGGCCAGACCGCCTTGTAGCCCGTCGACGGCGCGGTCGCCGCAATGGTGTCGCCCCACGGGTTCGACAGGGAAGCGATCAGGGCGCCGGAATAGGTCTTGTCCTCCTGAACTTTAAGCGCCATCGCGCTGACGGCGGCGAGGCGGCCGTGGTCGGTGGACTGGGCCTGCAGTCTCGGCAATTCGCTCAAGCCCGCCAGATAGGTGCGCCAGCCGGGGTGGTCCGGCCCGCCGACAAAGCGCTTCAGCAGGGTTGCGTAACCGTCCTTGAGCGATCCGTCTGCAGCGGCGCCGCTCTCCTCCGCTGTCTTCCCGAAGCCGAAGACGAGATCGACTGTGCGCGCCTTGCGGATGGCGGGCGACAGGCGTCCGGTCAGGGCCACAACCCCTTGCGCCTTGTCATGCGCCGACAATCGTCCAGTCGACTTCAGCTCGGTCAGCCCATCTGAGGCGCCGAGGATGCCTACAGCGCCCTGCGCGAAGCCGCCACGCTCCCGCACAGTGAGGAAGACGCCGCGCGCTGAGGCTGTCAGGCTGTTGTCTCCGACTTCAGCCGAAACGTCCGGCGCGGCCCCGCCGATGAAGGGCTGGACGACGATATATGGGGTGACCGGCCCGCCCTTCAGGGACCGCACCGTCACACGCATGATCAGACTGTTGCGGTCCGGATCGGTGAAGATCCGCTTCTCGATCTCGACCTCGCCCGACCGGTCCTTCGTCACGATGCGATAGGCGGGGGCGTCAGGCGCGCCGGTCTTCGGGTCGTGGTCGAGGTAATAGGTGCGCGCGGTCGTGCCCTCACCTTCCACCACAAGACCGCGCCTCGTCTTCACCACCACCTGCGCCGAGCGGATCTGCGCCTCGTGGATCAGCCCGTACATGGTCTCGGTCAGCACGCCGCCTGCGATGGAGAACCAGACCTTTGAGCGTCCAGGCGACTTGCCGTCGACATAGGGCTCGTACGCCGTTCCGACACCGGTCTTGGCGGAATAAGCCCAGACGGGGCCGGCAGACGGCGCGGCCTTCGAGGCCACCGGAATCGCGCAGAGCACGGCGACCAGATACGGAGACCAGCGGCGAACGGTGTTGATCATGAGCGTCCCAATCCGAATGTCCGCGTCTTGGCCTCAGCGGCGCGCGGCGTCGGGAAATTTACAGAAACTCGGCGCCGCGCACAATCAAATCAACAAACGCCAGGATCGATAAGCCCTTCAAATTTTGATCGATTTCCCCTTGCAAAAAACTGCAATTTTGATCGAAGAGGAGGCCACCTCTGGCTTGTGCACGGAAGGCGATCATGACCAAGCCCGCACCCGCGTCGACCGCCAGACGCGTCGTCATCGCAGGCGGCGGCACGGCGGGCTGGATGACCGCCGCCGCCCTGTCGCACCGCCTCTCCCACCTCGGCCTTGAGATCACGCTGGTGGAGTCCTCGGACATCGGCACCATCGGGGTCGGCGAGGCCACGGTCCCGGCGATCCGCAACTACATCGCCGCCCTTGGCCTCGACATGTTCGAGGTGATGCGCGCGACATCGGCGACGTTCAAGCTGGCCATCGCCTTCGAAAACTGGCGCTGTGAGGGGCACACCTTCCTGCATTCGTTCGGGCGCTATGGCGCAAGCGTGGGTCCAGCTGATTTCCACCAGCTGTGGCGGCGGCTGAAGACGGCCGGGGACACCCGAACGCTCAGCAACTTTTCCCTCGGCGTGCGTCTGGCCGAAGCAGGACGGTTCGCGGAGGCGCCCCAGCCGCCTCGCGCCGATTTCGACGTCTTCGACTGGGCGATCCATTTCGACGCCGGTCTCTTCGCGAAGTTCCTGCGCAAGTTCAGCGAATCGAGGGGCGTTCGGCGCATCGACGCCAGGATCGCGCAGATCCGGCGTGACGGCGCGGACGGACGGATCACGGCCCTCGATCTCGATAACGGCGCATCGCTCGAAGGCGATCTCTTCATCGATTGCACCGGGTTTCGCAGCCTGCTGCTGCAAGGCGCTCTGGGCGTTGGGTACGACGATTGGCGCCGTTGGCTGCCCTGCGACCGGGCCATCGCCCTGCCTTGCGCGGCGGCGGGCTCCGCAATCACCCCCTTCACCCGCGCCCGCGCGAAAACGGCGGGCTGGACCTGGTGCATCCCGCTCCAGCACCGGGTCGGCAATGGATACGTCTACAGCTCCGACCACATCAGCGATGACGACGCGGAAAAGGCGTTGCGCGCCGATCTGGAGGGCGAGGCCCTCGCGCCGCCCAACAGGATCCGCTTCACCCCCGGTCGGGCGAAGACGTTCTGGTCCCACAACTGCGTCGGCATCGGACTGGCAGGCGGGTTCCTCGAGCCGCTGGAGTCCACCAGCATCACCCTGATCCAGATGGGCGTCGACAAGCTGATCGAGTACTGGCCGCAGACGCCGGTCGATCCGCGAATCGCCGCCGAGTACAACCGGATCTCCACGCTGGAGTATGAGCGGATCCGCGACTTCATCATTCTCCACTACCTGCTCAATCAGCGGGGGGATGAGCCGCTTTGGACCTACTGCCGCCAGATGACGCCGCCGGACACGTTGCAGCACAAGATCGACCTCTGGCGCGCCCGGGGCATGTTCGCGCGATACGACTGGGAGAGCTTCTTCGACCCCAGTTGGCTGTGCATGTATGACGGCTTTGACGTCACGCCGGACGCTGGCGATCCGACGGCGGAAGCCCTGCCTCTCGCCCAGATCGCGGCGATGGCGGACCGGATCGAAGCGGACATCGCCGCCTTCATCGCCGCGGCGCCGGATCATCTCACGGCGCTGAAAAGGATGGGGGCGACCCGCGCCCAGGATCAATCGGCGGCGGGATAGAAGAAGCTGTTGGCGGTCAGACGCCCCACGCGCGGATCCTCGCTCAGCCTTGCGCCGTCGAACACCGCGCAATGCAGGGCGTGGCTGGGATAGATGACGGCCCGATTGAAGGCGAACTCGACCTGATCGGTCATCGTGTAGCCGGGGGTCGAGGGGCCTGCGTAGTGGGTCAGGGTCTGGCCGTGATGGCCGATCCAGTCGGTGACGCCCGCGAGGTAGGCCTCCCGACGCCCGGCGTCGATCCACTCATAACCCGTGGCGTCATGGCGAAAGAAACCGGTGCCGCCGCCCTGTTCCT
>CAIUZX010000017.1 GCA_903903715.1 uncultured Caulobacterales bacterium | reverse complement strand
CTGAGCCGACGTGCCAGAGCTGCGGCGCTATTCTGCCGCCCTCCGCATGCACCGCGTCGACCACCTTCTTCCAGGCGGCGAGGGACTGGTCGCCATGGAAGCGCGGCACGTTGGCGTCGTTGACGGAGACGGGACGGTCGACGCCCGCGTCCGACAAGGGGTTCAGCCAGGAGGACATCTCCTCCGGCGTCTTGGCGAGCTTGACCTCATAGTCCTGCTGCTTCCATTGCGAGAGGCGCAGGATGATGGGGAAGTCCTCGCCCACAGCCGCGCGGACGGCCTTCACCACCTCGGCGGCGAAGCGCGAGCGCTCGGCGATGGTTGTCCCGCCCCAGCGGTCGGAGCGGACATTGGTGCCTTCCCAGAAGAACTGGTCGATCAGATAGCCGTGGGCGCCGTGCAGCTCGACCGCGTCGAAGCCGACGGCCTTGGCTTCTCCGGCGGCGCGACCGAAGGCGGCGATGACATCGGCCACTTCCTCGTCGGTCAAGGGGGCCGTGAAGGCCTTGCCGGGACGGGACATGCCGGACGGGCTGTCCACCCGGCCGGGCGCGGTCCAGTCGGGGGACATGTTGCGGACCGAGCCCACGTGCCAGAGCTGCGGCGCGATCTTGCCGCCCTCCGCGTGCACTGCGTCCACCACCTTCTTCCACGCGCCCAGGGACTGATCGCCGTGAAAGCGCGGCACATTGGCGTCGTTGACGGAGACCGGACGGTCCACGCCCGTACCCTCGGTGACGATCAGCCCGACATCCGCCGCCGCGCGCCTTGCGTAGTAGGACGCGACCGCGTCGGTCGCCATGCCGCCCGGAGACTGCGAGCGGGTCATCGGCGCCATCACGATCCGGTTGGGGATCGTCATCGTCTTGCAGGTGAACGGACGGAAGAGGGAGGCGAGGGACATGGTCGGCCTTAGGTTCTGGGGTTCTGAAATTGTCCTGAAAGGACGTCGGGCGTTATTGTCACAGACGGAGTGACGAACGCCAGCAAGATTTACTCATGTAAAATGGTGACCGCATTTTCTGCGACGAACCGGTCTCCATTTCGTCGGAAAATGCTCGGGCATCCTCAGCCCCGTCCGCGATAGGGCGCGACGCCCTGGTCGGGAACCCACAGGCCCTTGGGAACCTCCCCCGTCTGATAGAAGACGTCGATGGGGATGCCGCCCCTCGGATACCAGTAGCCGCCGATGCGCAGCCAGACGGGGTTGGCCGTCTCCACGATCCGCTTGCCGATGGCGACGGTGCAGTCCTCGTGAAAGGCGCCGTGATTGCGGAAGGCGGCGAGGAACAGCTTCAGCGACTTCGACTCGATCAGCCAGTCCCTGGGCGCATAGTCGATGACGAGATGGGCGAAGTCCGGCTGGCCCGTCACCGGGCAGAGGGACGTGAACTCCGGCGCGGTGAAGCGGGCGAGGTAGGGCGTGTCCTTGTGCGGATTGGGCACGCGCTCCAGCACCGCGTCTTCTGGCGAGGCGGGGGTTTGCGACAGGCTGCCAAGCTGGGTCAGGCCCGAAGGATCGGTGGTCATCGAAAGAGGTCTCCCGCGCGTTGCGGATCGACGGCGCGCTGAACCCTCGATAAGACAAAAAATTCAAGTCGGCGCAACGGCCCTGCAGGGCCGATCAAGAATTGGGAGACTGAAGATGGCGATGGATGATTATG
>CAIUZX010000016.1 GCA_903903715.1 uncultured Caulobacterales bacterium | reverse complement strand
GCAGATGAAGACGTCGATGATCTTCAGCTCAGGCTCGTCCATGCCGCCGTAGAGGTGGTTCAGGAACATTTCCTTGGTGAGCGTCGTTCCTTTGCGCAAGGAGAGCAGCTCGAGCATCTGATATTCTTTGCCGGTCAGGTGCACGCGGTTGCTGTTCACTTCGACCGTCTTGGCGTCGAGGTTGACCACGATGTCGCCGGTGCGAATGACCGACTGGGCGTGCCCCTTGGAGCGACGCACCACCGCGTGGATCCGCGCAACCAGCTCGTCCTTGTGGAACGGCTTGGTCATGTAGTCGTCCGCGCCGCCGCCAAAGCTTTTCACCTTGGTGTCGATCTCGGCCGTACCGGACAGGATCATGATTGGCGTGTTGATCTTGGCGACGCGCAGCTGTCGCAGCACATCAAGACCGGACATGTCGGGAAGATTGAGGTCGAGTAGGATAAGATCGTAGTCGTAGATCTTGCCCAGATCGATGCCCTCTTCACCGAGGTCAGTCGTATAGACGTTGAAACCTTCAGACTTCAGCATCAATTCGATGCTCTGCGCTGTCGCGCTGTCGTCTTCGATCAACAGTACTCGCATTAGCCCCTCCGCTGGCGCTCGCGCCTTTTTGGCGCACCACATACGAGCGCGGAATCCGATTTCCGAACCTCCGTAACGTTAAACGGAGAGTTACTTAAACTTGGTTAATCCTGAAGGGGTCGATGTGAATCGATAAGCTGCTTTCGGCAGCGTATCAAGCTATGCCTGTAAGAAATTGATTCTCCAGTGATTCATCGTCGACCTCATGTGAAATTCTTGAGGTGCTTCGCGGATGGTCGCAAGAGTCCGAAACACAAAAAAAACGATGTGTCGGAACTTTTATGAGCGAAATGCAAACGAGGTCATGCTGATCGACCCGTACTGGATCTCGTCTGTCAGCACCTCGACACGGTCCCCCGGACGGCGCAGGGCGGCAGCGTAGACCAGCGGCGCATAGTGTTCGAAGTCCGGCGCCGCCAGGGCTGCATCGGGATGCGAGCGATAGGCGATCAGGGCGTCGAGATCCCCCGCCGAGACGCGGTCCTTGATATGTTCATTGAACCGCACCGCCCAGTCGAAGCCGCCAGACGGGAGCGAGGGATCAAATCTGCGCAGATTGTGCACCGCGTCTCCCGACCCAATGATCAGCACGCCCTCGTCCCGCAGGGGGGCCAGACGCCGTGCGAGCGCTGCATGGGCCGGCAGGTCCAGTCGGCGATCGAGACTGAGTTGGACGACCGGGATGTCCGCCTCTGGAAACATGTGCGCCAGCACCGACCAGGTCCCGTGATCAAGGCCCCAGTCGAGATCCGCCCGCACCGGTGTCGGCGCAAGCAGGCTCTGCACCCGCGCCGCCAGCGCGGGCGACCCGGCGGCGGGATAGCGCATGTCGAACAGGGCCTGCGGGAAGCCGCGAAAGTCGTGGATGGTGCGCGGGCTTTGCATGGCCGTCACCGCGACGCCGTCCGTCTCCCAGTGCGCGGAAACCACCAAAACAGCCTTGGGTCTCGCCACAGACCCACCGATCGCCGCCCAAGACGACGCCATCGCGCCGCCGGGCAGAGCGTTCATGGGGCTGCCATGACCGATGAAGAGTACGGGAGAGGGAACCGACATGTCGCCATCGCCTTGTTGAGACCACGTGACCTTCAAATGGTCGGGCAGCCCCTCAAATGCAACAGCTACTGTCGCAGTTAGGCGGCGTCAGGCGTCGAGATCTTCCGCGAGGATCGCCATCTCGAACAGGAACGAGCCGTCGTCGTCCTCATCCTGATAGACCACGCCGATGAACTCCTCGCCGATATAGGCCTCGGCGGAGTCCTTCTGGCGCGGGCGGGCCTTCAGATTGAGGTTTGCGGCGCTGAAGGTGCGGCGCAGGTGGGCCTCGATCCGCTTGATGTCTTTCTCGTTCACGAAGCGAAACTCCAACAGTGAGCGCACGCGCGCCGCATCGAATACCTTCGCGACTCTAGCGGGTCGTGAGGCCGAACGGAAGCTGTGCGCGAAGGTAATCCCCAGGCGCTGACGGCGTGTTGGCAGGCTTTGGCTCTTAGATGACGTAGTCGTAGGCCGCGTCGACCAGGGTCTGGTCCATGTTGGCCGCAGGGTCCGGTCCCGCGGGACAGTTGACCAGCCGCGCGGGCACCCCCGCCGCCGTACAGCCGGGGGGCACGTCCTTCAGCACCACTGAGCCCGACGCCACCTTGGCGTGGTCGCCGATGTGCAGCGCGCCGAGCACTTTCGCGCCCGCGCCCAGAAGCACGCCCTTGCCGATCTTGGGGTGGCGGTCGCCGCCCTGCTTGCCTGTACCGCCGAGGGTGACGTTCTGCAGCATGGAGACGCCGTCATCGATGGTCGCGGTCTCGCCGATGACGATGCCGGTGCCGTGGTCGAGGAAGACGCCCTTGCCGATGGGCACCGCCGGGTGGATGTCCACCTGGAACAGCTCCGACGCGCGGCTCTGCAGGTGAAAGGCGAGGGTCACCCGCCCCTGCTTCCACAGGCTATGGGCGATGCGATGGGTCTGCAGCGACAGGAAGCCCTTGAAGAACAGGAACGGCTGAAGATAGCCCCGCGCGGCGGCGTCACGCTGGAACACCGCCTGCATGTCCGCCTCCACCGCCGCGATCAGGCCAGGATCATCGGCGTAGGCCGCTGCGGCGAGATCGCGAACGCAAAGGGCGCCGACATCGGCCTCCCCGACCTTGCGGCCAAGCTGGTAGGCCAGCG
>CAIUZX010000015.1 GCA_903903715.1 uncultured Caulobacterales bacterium | reverse complement strand
CGGTGTTCTGGCTGTTTCTGACCCTGACCGGCGTCGCGCTGATCTGGCTTCGGCGCACGCGGCCGGATGTGGAGCGGCCCTATCGCACGCCGTTCTTCCCGCTGACCCCCGCCCTGTTCGCCCTGGGATCTGCGACGGTGTTCGTCTCGAGCGTGCTTTACGTCGGCTGGATCGGCTGCGCCTTGAGCTTCGGAATGCTGGCCTTTGGGCTCGTCGTCAGGGCGGTTCTGCGGCGACTGATCAAGTCGCCGCAAATCCATTCGCTCTAGCCCATCGGATAGAGGATCTCCTTCGACACCGCGTCGATCTTCTTCATGGTGTCGGCCTCGAGGGTGAGGTCCGCCGCGGCGAAGATCTCGTCGAGCTGGTCTTCCTTCGACACGCCGACGATGGTGGACGCGACGAAGTCGTGCTGCTTGCTCCACGCGGTCGCCAGCGTGATCGTCGAGACGCCGATCTCCGCGGCTATGGCGGCGAAACGCTCCGTCGAGGCGATGGTCTTGTCGTTGACGAAGCGCCTGGCCATCGTCGCCTGACGCCCGCCGATCTTCAGGTAGTTCGAGAAGCGGGCCCCGTCCGGCGTCGCGCCGCCATTGTACTTGCCCGACAGCACCCCGCCCGCCAGCGGCGAATAGGGGATCAGGCTGACCCCTTCCTGACGGCAAACCTGCGCCAGCTCGTCCTCGAAGCGGCGATTGTTCAGGCTGTAGTTGTTCTGGATCGTCTCGTAGCGGGCGAGGCCCTCGCGGTCCGAGGTCCATAGCGACTTCATCAGGCCAAAGCTCGTCTCGTTGGAGCAGCCAAGGATGCGCACCTTGCCCTCGGTGACGAGGTCGTCGAGGGCCCGCAGGGCGTCCTCGTAGCGCGCGCCGTGGTCGGGCCAGTGCGTCTGGTAGAGGTCGATATAGTCCGTATCAAGACGTTTCAGGCTGGCCTCGACCGCGCGCATGATGTTGTGCCGGTCAAGGGCGGTCATGCCCGCCCGCTGCGAGCCCTTCAGCCAGCCGTGGCTCGGCCCGCAGACCTTGGTGGCGAGGATGATCTCGTCGCGGCGCTTGGTCTTCATCCAGCGGCCGAAGATCTGTTCGGTGACGCCCGCCCAGTCCTCTTTCGGCGGGACCGGATAGTTCTCCGCCGTGTCATAGAAGTTGATGCCGACCTCGAGGGACCGGTCAAGGATGCGGAACGCTTCCTTCTCGTCGGTCTGCGACCCGAAGGTCATGGTGCCCATGCAGATTTTCGAGACGTAGATCGGGCTCTTGCCCAGACGCTTATGTTGCATAGCGCGGCGGATCCTTTTGCGCGGAAGTGTTTGTTGGAGATGGAGGGGCCGCGCCGACGGTTCAACGGCGCAGCCCCGATGTCGCGATTTTGGTGGATCAGCCCTTCCAGGGCGTGATCAGGAACTTCTCACCCGTCGCCCGGCGGTTATAGGCGGCGACTACATCGGGCTGCAGCGCCTCGATCAGCGAGATCTCCGCGCTGTAATGGCTGGCAAAGGTGGTCTTGAGCTCGGCGGCGACGCGATCGCGCAGCTTTTGCGCATCCGCCGGGCCGATCTTCTGCAAGAAGGGGAACAAGAGCCAGCCGCCCATGCCCCAGGCCATGCCGAAGCCGCGGTTGAACTCCGTCGGGCGCATGTCAAGCCCGCCATAGATGTAGACCTGCTTGTGCACGGTGGAGCCGTAGCGGCTGTAGCCCGCCGCGGTCTTCTGGGCCGCAGCTTCCATGGCGGTCAGGATCTGGCCGGCCAGTTTGCCGCCGCCGATGGCGTCAAAGGCGATGGTCGCGCCGGTCGCGGTGAGGGCGGCGACGAGATCGTCGAAGAAGGTCTCAGAGCTCGAATCCACAACATACTTGGCGCCTTCGCCCTTCAGGATCGCCGCCTGGGCGGGGCTGCGGACGATGTTCACAAGGCCGATGCCGTCCTGCAGGCAGATCCGGTTCAGCATCTGGCCAAGGTTCGAGGCCGCCGCCGTGTGGACGAGGGCGGTATGCCCCTCGCGGCGCATGGTCTCGGTCATGCCGAGCGCGGTCAGCGGGTTGACGAAGCAGGATGCGCCTTCCGCCGCCGTCGCGTCCGCGGGCAGCAGGAGGCCGTCGGCGGCGCGCACGCAGCGGTACTGGGCGTAGGTCGCGCCGCCGATGATGGCGATCTTGCGCCCGATGAGCGACTGGACGTCATCACCTGCAGCGACGATGGTTCCTGCGCCCTCATTGCCGACAGGCAGTGACTGGTCGACCCGCGCCGCCATGGCCCGCATCGCCGCCGCTGGCACGTCGCAGGTCAGAACACCCGTTTCTCCGGACCCTGACAGTCTCGCGGTGGACACGTCCGCCGCCCCGAGCAGGAGGCCGATGTCGGAGGGATTGATCGGCGCGGCTTCCAGCTTGACCAGCACTTCGCCCGGGCCGGGCTTGGGGGTCGGCACGCGGGCGAGGGACAGGGTCAGTTCCCCTGCGGCGCTGATCATGGACCGCATCTGCAGGCCGGTTTCGGCGATGGTCTCGGACATGGGGTTTCCTCTTCCCGTCGCCCATCGAGAGGCGACATGACTTTTCATCGCCCTTGCGAACGGTTCGCGGGCGCGTCGGGAAACAGCCAAGCACCGACCCGGCGGAGCGTCAATGTCACTTGAAGCGTTTAGGCCCGGCGGGCGGTTCGGGCTTGCTGCGAGGCGGCGATCCGCTCAGCGAACCCCTCTTCGGCCTCGATCAGGCGCGACAGTACGATCTTCGCCTCGTCGAGCCCCTGCAGGGTCTGAGCGCGCAGGGCCGTGTACGTCTCCGGCGCTGCGCCGTCACGCTGCAATTCATGACGGGCGATGGCGACGTCGAAAGCGAGCTCGCGCAAATTGGCCAGCCGGAGGATCGCGGTCCTCGACCTGGGCGACCGGTCCTTGTCCAGTTTGGCGGCGGCCTCGAACACCTGGGCGATCACCTCCTTCGCGTGGCTAAGGCTCGCATCGACGAGGTGCGTCGGGGAGGGCGAAACGGGTGTCGGCGTGTCCATCCCGCAAAACCTACGGGACATCCGGTTTAGATCGCGTTTCGAAAAGACGTCGCAAGGTGGAATCTTTCCGGCGCCCCTGATCTCCCCAGATGTCGCCGTTCAATACCTTACCCGCGCGCCGGAAACGTATAGAACAGGGGGCAAGGTCGCCGCCGCGGGAGCCCGTCATCCTCGTTCCGTCACCGTCCAAATCCCTGAAGGCCGTGCTCGCCCTTATCGCGGGCCTGATCCTTCTCGCTTCCGCCCTACCGGTGGCGGCGCGGGAGGGCGCCGCCTGCGGCGTGGACAAGGCCGTGCGCTTCGGCGGGGTTAACTGGGAGAGCGGGGAGTTCCTCACCGCCGTGATGCGCGAGTTGCTGGAGCGCGGCTATGGCTGCCGGACGGAGGTGGTCCCCGGCAACACCATCACCCTTGAGCAGGCCCTCGGCGCCGACGACGTTCAGATCATTGCGGAGGAGTGGGTCAGCCGCAGCGATCCGTGGAAGAAGGCCGAAGCGGCTGGCCGGGTGGTGGCGGTCGGTCACCCGTTCACCGACGCGACGGAGGGCTGGTACGTCCCGGACTATCTGGTGCATGGCGATCCAGCGCGTCATATCCGCCCCTCCGCGCCGGACCTTAGCGACGTGTCGCAGCTGCGCGATCCTAGATATGTCGCCCTGTTCACCGACGCCGAGCAGCCGGGCAAAGGCCGCTTTCTCAACTGTCCCTCGGGCTGGACCTGCGAGGGGGTGAACAGCGCCAAGCTCAAGGCCTATGGGCTCAGCGGCGCCTATGTGGATTTTCGCCCCGGCACGGGACCTGCGATGGACGCCGCCATCGTCTCGACCTACGCGCTGGGGCAGCCCATGCTGTTCTACGCCTTCGCGCCCAGCGCCATTGCGGGGAAGCTCAAAATCTTCAAGCTGCGCGAGCCCGCCTATTCCAAGGCCTGCTGGGACGATCTGACCAGCCGCGACGGCGCGCATCGGCAGGGTTGCGCCGCCCCGCCCGCCGTCATCGCCTATGGCGTGTCGCGCCCCTACGCCGACCGGGCGCCCGCGATCATGGCGGTCTTGAGCCGGGCGACATTTCCGCTGGAACTCGTGAACGCAAACCTCGTCGCCATCGCCGACAAGACCGCGACGCCGACCGCACAGGCCCTCGCCTTCCTCAAAGCCCGCCCCGACCTCTGGCGGAACTGGGTGGACCCCGAAGCCGCCGACCGGATCGAGATGAGTCTGACCGCCGGGCCTGATAAAAATCGCGCGACCGGAACCGGCTTTCCGCCGGGCTGGACGCTCTCCATTCGCGGTCCCGTGAACGCAGCTCTGGACCAGTTGGTCGTCAAGCACGGAAAGGCCTTCCGCAACGCCGCAAGCGCGCTGCTCGTCGTCGAGGTGTTCGTGGAGCGGATCCTGCGGGCCCTACCCTGGTGGCTGGTGATCGCGCTCATGACCGGCGCCGCCTGGGCGGGGTCCAGGCGCCTGGCCTTGAGCGTCAGCGTCGCTGTGCTGATGCTGGCGGTCGGCGTGTTCGGCCTCTGGGATCTGATGATCCAGACGCTCGGCCTCGTCATTGTCGCCGGCGCGATCAGTGGCGTGATTGGCCTGGGGACGGGTATCGCCTGCGCGCGGTGGAGCGGCCTGAAGCGGGTGGTGACCCCGATCCTCGACATCATGCAGACCTTGCCGAGTTTTGTGTACCTGATCCCCGCCCTGATGCTGTTCGGTCTCGGCAAGGCGCCGGCGATCCTCGCCACCATAATCTACTGCGCGCCGCCGATGATCCGGCTGACGACGCTCGGCCTGGAGCAGGTGGATGTGGAGGCGCGGGAGGCGGGGCTCGCCTTCGGCCTCGGTCCGCTACAGCTGCTCTGGGCGGTGGAGCTGCCGATGGCGCGGCCGACGATCATGGCGGGGCTGAACCAGATGATCATGGCGGCGCTGTCCATGGTGGTGATCGCCTCCATGATCGGGGCGAGGGGGCTGGGCGAACAGGTGCTCAGCGGCATCGAGACGCTGGACGTCGGGCGGGGGCTGGAGGCGGGGCTGGGGATCGTGATCCTCGCCTTCGTGCTCGATCGGGTCTCGCAAGGCTTCGGCGCGGCCACGCCGAAATCCTGACCAGAAAAAGGCCGCGCCCACGAGGAGCGCGGCCTGTGACAGGGGCTTCAGGTCGCGTCAGTGCGCCACGGGCGCAGCGGCGGACGCGATGGACGCGGCGACTTCGCTCGCCATCTTGAACTGGGGATCGCGGTTGGTGATGTGGTGGCGGCGCGCGATCCAGGCGAAATCCGTATAGGCGATCCACACCTTGCCCGCCGGGTCCTGGAACACCAGCATCCGCACCGGCCAGTCGAGCCCGGCATAGGGGCTGGCGGTGAGGAACTGCAGGCCCAGCGGCGGGTTGCCGAACTGGATCAGGACCGAGCGGCCGACGGGGACATTGGCGGCCTTGCCGAGGTCCGACTGGTCGATCTCGGCGAAGAAGCGGATGCCCTTGGCGCCCACATCAGCCTTCAGGCGCTGGACAGTCTCGTCGACCGAATAGGCGCTGGCGACACGGATGATCCCGCTGTCCGCGGCGGGGGGCGGGGCGACCTGGGCCGTTGCGACGGCCATTGGGGCGAGGCTCAGGGAAAGGGCGACAAGAGCGTTGCGGATCATGGGGATTGTTCCTTTCAGGAGTCGGAGGTTACGGTGTCTGGCATCACGTCGCCCGCGCGGGCTTCGTGCAGGATGAAGCCTTCGAGGGGATCGAAGTCGCCGACCCACGGCCGGGCGGCGAGAACGCGGGTCGTGTCGAGGTAACCCGCGTCCCAGCGACGGCCGATGCCTTCGGGGCTGAAGTCGATGTCCTTCAGATTGTCCTCGCCCTGCAGCGGCGGCGCGAGCAGGCGCACCACGTGCATCTGCGTCAGACATCCGTAGGCGGACAATGATTTCGCGGCGTTCGACGTGCGGACATCGTCGGGGAGCATGGCGCTCAGCTCCGTGATGATGTGGCGCAGCTTGTGGATCTGCTTCTGACGCTTGATGTGGCTGGCCGCGCGGCTGGCGTACTGCAGGTCTTTCTGGCGGGCGGAGACGGCCCACAGGCTGTCCGGCTCCGGCCCGTTCGGCGCCCACATGTGCACCGCGAAGACGAGGCCGTTGCGGCGCGGATTGTCGTCGAACACCGCCTCGACCGGCGTATTGGAGAGAATGCCGCCGTCCCAGTAGAGCTCTCCATCGATGCGGACCGGCGGGAAGGCGGGGGGCAGGGCGCCCGACGCCATGACGTGCTTCACCGTCAGCGGCGTCTCGCGGCTGTCGAAGTAGCGCATCTCCCCACTCTGCACGTGAGCGGCGCCTACCGTCAGCCTGACCGGCCCTGCGTTCACCTGATCAAAATCGATCAGCCCGCTGAGCGTCTGCTCGAGGGGCTTTGTCGTGTAGTGACCGGCGAGCTCCGGGCCCACGCGCGCCAAAGGGCCGAGCCAGCTTGCCGGGTTGGGCGCGAAGAAGCCCTGAACGCCGGACGCAAAGGTCGCCATGTTGGCGAACTGCGCGCCGAAAAAGGGCGCGGCGCCGATGATCTGGGTCAGGGGCGTATGCCGGGCGCGGGTCCAGAATTCCCGGATGTTCTTGAGGCGCTTTTCCGGCGGGTTGCCCGCGATCAGCGCCGCGTTGATCGCGCCGATGGAGGTGCCGATCACCCAGTCCGGCTCGATCCCCGCTTCGTGCAGGGCCTGATAGACGCCGGCCTGGTAGGCGCCCAGCGCCCCGCCGCCCTGGAAGACCAGCACGATCTGGCCGTCGCGCTTGCGATCGATCGGCGGCTCATCGGCGGGCGCTTTGCTTTTTGGTGTCTGTGCCATGTCCGTGTCCTGACTAATGCGCTGTCCAGCCGCCATCGACGGGGAGAGCTGCGCCGGTGATCGACCCTGACAAAGGGCCGCAGAGGAAGGCCGCCAGCGCGCCGATCTCGTCGACGGAGGCGAAACGCTTGTTCGGCTGCTGGGCGAGGAGGACGTCGCGGACGACGGCCTCGCGGGAGATGCCGTGGGCCTTGGCCTGACCGTCGATCTGCGCCTCCACCAGCGGGGTGAACACATAGCCCGGACAGATGGCGTTGCAGGTGATGTCGGCTTCCGCCGTCTCCAGGGCGACGGTCTTGGTCAGACCGAGGAGGCCGTGCTTGGCCGCCACGTAGGCCGACTTGAACGGCGAGGCGACCAGTCCGTGCGCCGAGGCGACATTGATGATCCGGCCATAGCCGTTGGTGCGCATGGACGGCAGGGCGAGGCGAATGGTGTGAAACGCCGCGGTCAGATTGATGGCGAGGATCTGGCTCCACTTCTCGGGCGGGAAGGCTTCAATGGGCGCGACGTGCTGCACGCCCGCATTGTTGACCAGGATGTCGAGGCGACGCGTTCCGCCTTCGGTGATCATCTCAAACATCTTGGCGATGGCGTCTTCGTCCGACATGTCCGCTGCAGAATAGGCGGTGGAGACACCGAAACTCTCGCGGATCTCGTCCTGCGCCTTTGCGATGGCGTCCGGCGGGCCGAAGCCGTTCAGCACGACGTCGGCGCCCTGGGCGGCCAGGGCTCTGGCGACGCCCAGCCCGATCCCGCTGGTCGAGCCGGTGACCAGGGCGCACTTGCCCGCGAGGGGGCGGGACGGATCGCTTGCGGGGGGCGAGGGCGGAGTCTGGCTCGGCGACATGCGTCTTGTCCTTAGATTTTCGGGGTGACGGCGAGGGGCGGCCGTCCTTTTGAGACCGCCGTCAAACTGCAGACCTGCAAGGGCAAAGGAAAATGCCGGTTGGGCATGGTTTCGATAATGAAACGGCATTTCCCGCAGCGGTCGGAAATCTGCAGTTTCTCCCCCGAGGTCTCGCGGCGAGACCCGGACCCTTGAGGAGACTTCTTATGACCCTGTTCAAATCGATCGCCCTGGCCACTGCGTGCGTCCTGACGCTGGGCGCCGTCCCCGCCTTCGCCGGCGTCTGCCCCGCGGGCCATGAGGGCGTGGACCTGCGCAAGCCCGACGCCACGCCCGCCAAGGACGTGACCGACACCGTGATCGCCTCCATCGATGTCGCCAAGGAGCCGGCCCAGATCGCGGGCCGTCAGTTCCGCATGCGTCGCCTTGTGATCCAGCCCGGCGGCGTCGTGCCGTGGCACAGCCATGGCCAGCGCCCGGCCATCATCTACATCGAGAAGGGCACGGTGACCGAATACGCCTCCACCTGCTCCGCCCCCATCGTGCACAAGGCCGGCGATGCGGTGCCCGAGCTGCACAGCACCTCGCACTGGTGGAAGAACACCGGTAAGCGCACCGCGGTGCTTCTGTCGGCCGACCTGCTGCCCGTCGACGCCGACCAGCACATGATGTGATGACCCACAGCGTTCCGGCTGGGGTCGCCCTCAGCCGGAACGCGTCCGTCCGTTTCGAATTTATTCTTTATAAGGACGAATATCGTGACCCGCGACGCAGCGCCTGCACAGAACCCTGACGCGGCGGCGGCGTCCGTTGGTCCGGTCGCTGTGGCGATGGTCGCCTTCTTCACGCTGGTCGACCTCTTCGCCGCGCAGGCGATCCTGCCGGTGCTGGCGAGGATGTATCACGCAGGGCCGGCTTCCGTCGGCGTCGCGGTCAACGCCTCGACGGCGGGTATGGCGGTCGGCGCGTTCCTGACCGCGCTCCTCGGCGGGGCGCTGGATCGCCGGAAGGGCGTCGCGCTCAGCCTGGTCCTACTGACCGTCCCCTCGGCGCTGCTGGCCTTCGCGCCCAACCTCTTGATCTTCAGTCTGCTGAGGGTTGCGCAGGGCCTTTGCATGAGCTGCGCCTTCACCCTGACCTTGGCCTATCTCGGCGAGGCGCTGGCGCCGGAGCGGCAGACCACGGCCTTTGCGGCCTACATCACCGGCAATGTCGCCTCGAACCTTGTCGGGCGGCTGATCTCGTCCTGGACGGCGGGAATGTTCGGTGCGCCGGCGGTGTTCATCACCTTTGCCGCCTTGAACCTTGCGGGCGCCGCCTTCGCCTGGGCCAGCTTCAAGGGCGGGAAGGGCGGAGCGGCGAGCGCCGCCATGGGTATGACCGGCATCGGCGGCGCTTTCACGCGGCCCCTGCTGGCGGTCTACGGCATCGGCTTTTGCATCCTCTTCGCCTTCATCGGCGTGTTCAGCTACGTAAACTTCGTCCTGATGCACGCGCCGTTGTCGCTGGGTATGATGAGTTTGGGCGCCGTCTATTTCGTCTTCGCCCCGTCCATCGTCGCGACGCCGGTCGCTGGCCTCGTCGCCCGCAGGTTCGGGCCGGGCTATGGACTGATCGGTGGGCTTGGCGTCGCCCTTATCGGTCTGTGGCTCCTCGCCCAGCCCGCGCTGGCCGCCGTTATCCTTGGCCTCGTGCTGGTAGGCCTTGGGACCTTCTTCGCCCAGGCGACGACGACGGGACTGGTCGGCAAGCTGGCGGGCGCGGCGCGGGGCCCCGCCAATGGGCTCTACCTCGCCGCCTATTTCTCCGGAGGCCTTGTCGGCGCGGCGGTTCTGGGGTCCGTATTCGAGACGTTCGGCTGGATTGCGTGCCTTGAGTTGATCGCCGTGGCGCTCGTCCTCGCCGCTGCGCTTGGCGTCAGCGTCGCCCGACGATAACGTCTCCCACCGACCGCTGGAGAGCTCATCGTGACTGTGTCCGACCCCTATGCGGTGATCAATCAGATCTTCGACAAGGCGCGTCAGCTCGACGCTCCGCTGAACACGCGGTTGGCCCTGCTGGCCGAAGCGGTTGACGAGGGCGCGCCGGAGTTCGCCGTCGCCGTGCGCGCGCTGATCGCACGTCTCGCAAAGACGGGGCTGGGGGCGCAGGCCCCGGCGGTGGGCGAGCCCCTGCCCCCCTTCATGATGCCCGACCAGACCGGGCGGCTGGTCAGCCTGACGAAACTGCTGCAGCGGGGGCCGCTCGTGGTCTCGTTCCTGCGCGGCCACTGGTGTCCCTATTGCCGCCTCACCGCCTTCGCCCTCGCCGACATTCAGGACGCAGTGGGGGCCGAGCACATGGTGGCGATCATGCCGGAAACCCCAGGCTACTCGGCTGCGTTCCGCGAGACCGCGGGCCTTAGCTATCCGATCCTGACGGACGCGGACTGCGGCTACGCCCTGTCGCTGAACCTCGCCTTCTTCATGGATCCGCACATGATCGGTCTGCTGCAGGCGATCGGGCAGGATCTCTCCCTGTCGCAGGCCGGGATTGCCTGGGTCCTGCCGATTCCAGCGACCTTCGTGCTCGACAGCCGCGGGATCGTCGTCACCCGCCATGTCGACCCGGATTATCGCCGCCGCATGGACCTCGACGACCTGATCGCGGCGTTCGAAGGGGCGGGGTAGGGGGGCGCTACTTTGCCGGTATCGCCTTTTCGATGAAGGCCTTGACCTCCGCGCCGGGGGGCGTGCCCGGGGCGATGATGTCGAAGTGACCGCCGTTCCTCGGCGCCAACACCGTGACGGTGTCGCCCCCCTTCGCCGCAGTCTTGCGATAGTTTTCCGCAGCCTCCGCCGACAGCACTTCCGATGACACGAGATACTGCGGCACATGGAGCGGGAGCCGGGCGAAGGGGCTGGCCTCGCGATACCGCTCCGGCGCTTCGGCGGGGGTCGCGCCCATCAAGGGGACGATGACCGGCTTGCCGCACACCTCGGCGTCGAACCCGATGAACGGCGCGATATCGCCCGGGCCGTCGACGGCGACGGCGGCGCGCACGGACAGGGGCGCTGCGCCCCGGATCGGGCTGGTGGCGGGAAGCGTCGCCCGGGCCGCGAGCCAGAGGGCTGCATGCGCGCCGGCGGAATGGCCCACGGTGATCACCCGGCTGAGATCCAGCGGGTATTTGCGGCTGAGGGCCTTCAAGTGATCGGCCGCCGCGGCCCAGTCCTGAAACGTCCCGGGCCAGCCGCCTCCGGCCTCACCCACCTGACGATACTCGATGTTCCAGGTCGCCACGCCGTCCCGGGTGAGGGCGTCGGCGAGGGCTGCGGTGTTGCGCATCTGCGCAAACCCCTTGGTCCAGCAGCCGCCGTGAATCACGATGGCCACGGGGAACGGCCCCTTTCCCTTCGGAATGCGGAGCTCTCCGATCTGCATGGCGCCCGGACCATAGGATTCGACGGCTTTCGGCGCGGAGGCGGGGAGCGCGTCCACGTCTCGGGGCGACATGGTCTGCGCGAGCGCCGCCGGCGCCATCGCGCCCGCAAGAACGAATGCGACCAAGACTGTTGCGCGCTTCATCTCAACACTCCCATTTCGACTTGCCCCCCTAGACCGCCACCCTCGCCCTCGCCGCATCGCTCCATTCCATGGCGCGGATCTGGCGGATGAGTGTGCCGGCGGCGGGGGAGCGGCGGCGGCCGGCGGCGGTGTAGACGGCCAGCGTCCGGCGCACCTCGATGTCGGGGGACATGTGGCGGACGACGCCTGCGCCCTTGGGAAAGCTGCGGGGCACGAGGGCGACGCCGATATTGGCCTCGACCAGGGCGGCGAGATCGCCGTCCGACTCCACCTTATGCGTGCGGTCGGTGGGGATGCCGGCGGCGTTGAGCTGGCGCACCTCTTCCTCCGCCGTCTCGCTGTCCCCCTGCAGCAGGAAGGTCTGGTCGTTCAGTCCGGCGAGGCGAATGTCAGGAGAGTTCCGCGCGGCGAGGGCGTGATCCAGCGACACCAGAAGGTCGAAGGTCTCGCTGAATAGGGGCCAGGCGTCCATGCGGTCCCAATGCTGTTCGATGGGACCCGCGAGGATGATCTCCACCTCGCCGCTCTGCAGCATGGCGGCAAGCTGCTCGCCGTTGCCGCGCCGCAGGTTCAGGCGGAGGGAGGGAAAGGCGCGGATCAGCTCGGCCAGGGCGTCGCCGATGAGCCGAAGGTCCACCGTCCGCGAGAGCCCCAACGACAGGGAGGAGATCTCTCCCGACGCTACGGACTGGGCCACCGCCTTCGCCGAAAGGGCGCTGTCGTAGCACTGGCGCAGCAGGGGCAGCATCTTTCGTCCGAGCTCGGTCAATTGCGTCAGGCGGCCTTCGCGTAAAATCAGTTCACCCCCGAACTCCTGCTCCAGCGCCTTGATCGCGCGGGTCAGGGCAGGTTGTGTGACCGAACATTGCTCCGCCGCCCGCGTAAAATTGAGGGTCTCCGCCAGGGCGACGAAGTAACGGACCTGCTGCATCTCCATATCGTGTCGCCCTGTATCCGTCGAAGCGGTGGCCCTTATCGGCGCCCTTACCAATATCGCACACCGGGCGGGAGCTAAAAACCGGCAAAGTCTACGACTCTGATCACCCACACCTTACGCTTTACGCAGGGCCGCGGCTTGTCAATTCGACGGTGCGTAGATTGAGCGCCTGCAAGGGAAAACGCACCCCGGCGCAGGTGGCGATCTTGGTCACAAAAGCTCCATCGTGCGGTCACTTAAGTCTTGTGAATCATCATTAAGGCGTCGGGCCTCGTCCGGTTTGGAGTGGCCCTATGACCTTGCTTTCGTCCCGAATTTCACGCGCGCTGCTGCTCGTGTCGTGCTCCGCCCTCGCCGCCGGCGCCGCCCAGGCGGCTGACGCTCCGGTCGCTGCGACCGCGGCCGCAGGCGACGAACAGCTCAGCGCCGTGGTGATCACGCTGTCGAAGACGACCCGTTCGGCGGTGTCCCTCGATGCGATCGAGACCCAGAAACTCCTGCCGGGCATGAGCCCGCTCAAGGCGATCCAGACGCTGCCGGGCGTGCTGTTCGAAACCGCCGATCCCTGGGGCAACAACGAGCAGAACGAGTCTTTGTTCGTGCACGGATTTAATACCCAACAGCTGGGCTACACCATGGACGGCGTGCCGCTGGGAGATCAGCAGTACGGGAACTATAACGGCCTCAGCGTCTCCCGCGCCCTGACCAGCGAAAACACCGCCAAGGTGGTTCTATCCTCCGGCGCCGGCGCTCTGGGCGTCGCCTCCACCAGCAACCTCGGCGGCGCGATCGAGACCTTCTCGACCGATCCGGCCAAGACCTTCGGCGTCGACGTGCGCGAGACGCTCGGCAGCTACAACACCAACCGCACCTTCCTGCGCCTGGACTCGGGCGAAACGTTGCTCGGCGGGTCGGCGTTCGTCTCCTACCTGCGCCAGGACGCCAAGGCCTGGGACTTTGCGGGCCATCAGCAGGGCGACCAGATCAACGCCAAGTACGTCCGCGATGACGCCAAGGGCCGCCTGACCCTCTATGCCGACTGGCAGGACAAGGTCGAGCCGAACGAGGACGCCACCGCCTACGGCAACGGCCAGAGCCCGGGCTCAAACACCTATCCCTACACCACCTCGACCTATTTTCCGGCGACCCGCCCGTTCATCTACCCGAACTATCAGGCGGGCCTCGCCTACCTGACGGCAGGCGCGCCGCCGGCGGCCGTGGGCAACAATTTCACCAACTATTTCAGCGCCGCCCAGCGGACGGACCTCCTCGGCTATGCGCGTTACGAGTACCGCCCTTCGGAGACCCTGACCTGGACCAACACGGCCTATTATCACTACGACTACGGTCGCGGGATCGTGGCGGGACCGGTCAATCAGGCGGGCCTGCCGGGTCTGTTCGCGACCTATTATCCCGGCCAGAATCTGGTGAACGTGTTCGGCGGCACGGGCTATGAGGTTCGCACGACCGAATATCGCATCAACCGCTACGGCCTGACCTCGAACGTCAACTGGACGCTCGGCGATCATCAGATCGAAGGCGGGGTCTGGTACGAGCACAACGCCTCGGCCCAACACCGCGCCTGGTATCCGTTCTCGGCCGCCAACAACGACCTCAACCCCTACAGCGTTCCCCGCGGTCCGGCGGCGTTCATCCAGTACTATATCGAGCTGAAGACCGACGTGGTTCAGCTGCACCTGCAGGACCAGTGGCGGATCCGGCCGAACCTGCTCATCCAGGCGGGCGTCAAGTCCAGCCTGCAGACGGCGGGCAGCACCGTGCCGATCAACCAGCAGAACCTGCCGACGGTCGCGGTTCCGGTGGTCTATCCCACCGGCTCGATCACCTCGAACGAGTGGTTCCTGCCGCAGCTGGGCGCGGTCTATGACGTGAACGACCATGAGCAGATCTTCGCCAACGTGCAGAAGAACCTGCGCCAGTTCATCCCCTACGGCGCGGGCAGCGGCTTCTACGGCGTGAGCCCCTGGAGCCTCGGCAGCCAGGCGGCTTTCGACGCCTTCAAGTCGTCGGTCAATCCGGAAACCTCCTGGACCTATGAAGTCGGCGCCCGCAGCCGTCACGCGGTCAACTTCGGACCGCTGACCTCCTTCGAAGGTCAGGTGAACTATTATCACGTGAACTTCTCGGACCGCCTTCTGAACATCGCCG
>CAIUZX010000014.1 GCA_903903715.1 uncultured Caulobacterales bacterium | reverse complement strand
CCCTTCTTCGGCGGTGCGGGCAACAACTACTCCATGCACGCCATTGCGAGCATGATCCGGGCTCTGCGCGAACAGCCGGACGCCAACGGCTTCGTCGGCGCCAACGGCGGCTTCCTGTCGAAATATTCTGTCGGGATCTACAGCGCCGCCCCCCGCCCCTTCGCGCCTTTCAGCTCGAACGCGTTGCAGGCGACGGTGGACGGATGGGCCAAGCCTGACATCGTCCAGGCGGGCGACGGCGCGATCGAGACCTACACCATCGACTATTCAGGCAAGACGCCCGTCGCCACGGTGGTGGCCCGCGACCAAAGCGGCGGGCGTTTCGTCGCCCAGACGGACGCCGAACACCCGGCCCTCGCCGAACGTATGGCTCAGGAAGAGCCCCTGGGAGGCCGCATCCACGCCACGCTCAATGACAAGGGCCGCGCCGTGATCGACCGGTTCGAAGCGGGGTCATAGGGGGCTTTGGAGCCTGACGATCGTCGGGATCGGTCTCGGATAAAGAATGGTGCCCCAGGCCGGACTCGAACCAGCACGCCTCTCGGCACTGCATTTTGAGTGCAGCACGTCTACCATTCCATCACTGGGGCGACGCGCCGTAGATAGTCCTCAACCGGAGGGTCTGGCAAGCCCGCGAAGAGGCTGTCAGACCCCAGGGGCGCGATAGACGATCCTGCCGTCGACGATGGTCAGTTGCGCCTTGCCCTTCAGGATATCAGCCTCCGGCGCGGTCATCAGGTCGACATTGAAGGCGGTCAGATCCGCGCGCTTGCCGACTGTGATCGTACCGAGGTCCTTTTCCGCAAAGCGCGCATAGGCGGCGTTGGCGGTGAAGAGCTTCAGCGCCTGGGCGCGGGTCAGCGCCTCCTCCGGCCGCCAGCCGGGGCCGGACAGACCTTTGAGGTCCTTGCGCGCCACGGCGGCGTAGAACTCGATCATCGGATCGCCACGCTCCACAGGGGCGTCCGACCCGCCAGCCACCACGGCGCCCGTATCCGTCAGGCTCTTCCAGGCGTAGGCGCCCGTCAGACGGTCGAGACCCAGTCTGGCGCCCGCAAAATGCAGGTCGCCGATGGCGTGGCTGGGCTGCATCGAGGCGATCACCCCGAGCTGGGCAAACCGCGGGATATCCACAGGGCGGATGTGCTGGGCGTGCTCGATCCGCCAGCGGGCGTCCGGTCCCGCCTTGGTCAGCGCGCCTGCGTAGAGATCAAGGATCATCGCATTCCCGCGGTCCCCGATGGCGTGGGTGCAGACCTGGATATGATCCCTCGCCGCCTCCGCCATGACCGGCGCGAGGGTCTCCGCGCTGTTGCGCAACAAGCCGGTCACACCAGGCGCGTCCGAATAGGGCTCGAACAGCGCTGCGCCCCGGGAGCCGAGCGCCCCATCGGCGTAGAGCTTGATCGCGCGGGTGGCGATGCGATCGTCGCCGACGCTTCGCGGGCCGCTAGCGAACAGCTTTGGAGCGTCTTTGAGATCGACGGCCGAATAGACCCGAAGCGGCGCCTCTCCCGCCCGGGCCATGTCTTCGAGGGCCAGCACGTCCGCCCAGGGCGCGCTCATGAAGTGCACCCCGGTCCAGCCATAACGGACTTCGACCTGCATGCCGACTTTCAGCGCTTCTCGCCGGTAGGCGTCGGTCTTGGCCGGGATCAGGCCCCCAACCAGCGACATCGCATTGTCGACCAGCATGCCGGTCGGTTGACCATGCTCGTCCTTCAGGATCGCGCCGCCGAAGGGCGCCTTGGTGGTCGCGTCGATGTGCGCGCGGCGGAGCGCTGCTGAGTTCGCCACCAGCGCATGCCCGTCCGCCCGCTCCAGCAGGATCGGCGTGTCGGGGGAGAAGGCGTCCACATCGGACGCCTGCAGGAAGCGCTTTTCCGGCCAACCCGTCTCGATCCAGCCACGTCCAAACAGCATCTCGCCCGGTTTCACCGTCGCCAGCCGCGCCTTCACTCGGGCGGTGACTTCAGCCGCGGAGTGTGAGCCTTCGAGATTGAGGGTCAGCTCCCGCTCCCCGACGCCGTCGAGGTGGGCATGGGAATCAGTGAAGCCCGGATAGAGGGAGGCGCCCTTCAGGTCGATCACTTCCGTCTTCGGACCGATCAGCGCCTGCGCCCCCGCACGGCCGCCGACATAGACGATCCGGCCCGCGCTCAGCGCGACCGCTTCGGCTTTTGGACGGGAGTCGTCGGCGGTGTAGATCGGGCCGCCTGAAATCACCGTCTCCGCCATGACGGTGTCGTACGCCGCCGCTGGCTGCGCAGACGCCACAGCGGCGAAGCTGAACATCAGCGAAACCAGAACCTTAGACATGCGTCCTCACGGTCTGCTCGATGGCGCCGAAGATCGAGCGGCCCCGGCCGTCCGGCATCTCGATGCGAACCGTATCGCCCGCCTTGAGAAAATCCGTCTTTGGAGCGCCGTGGACCAGCGTCTCCACCGTCCGCTGTTCGGCGATGCAGGCATAGCCTAGCCCGCCATCGGCGACCGGCCGCCCCGGCCCGCCGTCCGTATCGCGGTTGGACACGGTTCCGCCGCCGATGATTGTTCCCGCGCTCAAGGCCCGGGTGCGGGCGGCGTGGGCGATGAGGGTGGGAAAGTCGAAGGTCATGTCGACGCCGGCGTCCGGCTTGCCGAACAGGGCGCCGTTCACGCTGACCTCGATCACGCCGTGCAGCTTTCCGTCGACCCAGTGCTCTCCAAGCGCGTCGGGCGTCACCGCCACGGGCGAGAAGGCTGACGCAGGCTTGGACTGGAAAAAGCCGAACCCCTTGGCGAGCTCCTCCGGGATCAGTCCGCGCAAGGACACGTCGTTGCAGAGCATCACCAGCCGGATCGCCGCAGCGCAGGTCTCGCGGTCCGCGCCCATCGGCACATCGCCCACGATCACCGCAACTTCCGCTTCAAGATCGCATCCGAAGGCCGGATCGCGCAGGGGAATGTCCTCACGCGGTCCGAGGAAAGCGTCCGAACCGCCCTGATACATCAAGGGATCGGTCCAGAAGCTGTCCGGCATCTCCGCCCCGCGCGCCTTTCGCACCAGCGCCACGTGGTTCACATAGGCCGACCCGTCCGCCCACTGATAGGCCCGTGGCAGAGGCGACAGGGCGTCGTGTTCGTGGAACCGGTCCTTCGGCTGCCCGCCGCTTTCCAGGCTGTGCGCCAGCGCCTTCAGGATGGGCTCAGCCCGGTCCCAGTCATCAAGCGCCGCTTGCAGCGTCGCTACGGCCGGCCCCGCCGGGGCGCACCAGGACAGATCTTGCGAGACGACGACCAGACACCCGTCACGGCCGCCCTTTAGGGATGCGAGCTTCATGGTGAAGACCATACACGCTCGCGCGACAGGGGGAAGCGCCTCGCGACCACTCGTCCCCGCGGGCAAACCCTGCTAGTCGTGCCGAACTTAATGAGGCTGACGAGGACCTGAGCGATCGTGCTGCGTAAATCCTATGATTTTGCGATGAAGCTGGCGGACAGCCCGCACGCGGTGCGCTGGCTGGCGCTCGAGGCGTTCTGCGAGGGGATCTTCTTCCCCATCCCGCCGGATCTGATCCTGATGCCGATGGTGCTGGCGGACCGCAGCAAGGCTTATCTCTACGCCGCCGTCACCGCCGTCGCCTCGGTTCTGGGCGGAACGGTCGGATACAGCGTGGGCTATCACCTGCAGGGTTTCGGACAGTGGATCCTGACCCTGACCGGCACGCCAAACGGCCTTGAGAAGTTTCACGAGATCTACAACCAGATCGGTCTCGTCATGCTGGCCCTGCCGATCCCGTTCAAGCTGCTCGCGATTGCGTCGGGCCTTGCTCGGTTTGACTTCACAACCTTCATCGTCGCCGCAGCGATCCTGCGCAGCGCGCGCTTCTTCGCCGTCGCCATGCTCTTGCGCATCTATGGCGAAACTGTGCGCGAATTCATCGAAAAGCGCCTGGCGCTGGTTGTGTCCGCAGGTTCGGTGGCCCTCGTGCTCGCCCTGCTGGCGCTGAAGGCCGTGCTTCACTAAATAGAACCGTATGGAACGGAACCCGATCATCGCCGTCTTCCAACTGCTCCATCCGGTGCGATGGATCGTCGTCGCGCTCGCCTCCGCGCTCGGCCTTCTTGCCGCAGCCCATGCGTTCGAGACCTTCGGCGGCATGCCGCCGTGCGAGCTGTGCCTCACCCAACGCGCCGTCTACTGGCTTGCGGCGGCGGTCGCGGCGGGGGGGCTTGTGCTGCTGCGCTTCCAATCGCCAGAGCCCGTCGCGCGGTTCATGTGTCTCGCCCTGGCCCTCGTGTTCGCCGGAGAGCTTGGCGTCGCGGCCTATCATGCGGGGGTGGAGTGGAAGTGGTGGCCCGGCCCCGCCGCCTGCACCGGCGGTCACACCCACGTGTCGCTGGACGAACTGAAGGCCTTCGCGCAGGGCCGTCACGTCACCATCGTGCGCTGCGACGCGCCCGCGTTCCGCTTCCTGGGCCTGTCCATGGCCGGCTGGAATGTGCTCATCGCCTTGAAGCTGACCGTGCTCAGCGTCGTGTCCGCGCGGCGGCCGCTGTGACCTCTCCACGCAACGCCCTGGGGATCCTGCCATGAGCGAAACAACGCACGTCCGCACGCCGTCCCCGGGCAGAGGCGCTGGGGCGCAGCGCCTGGCGGAAATCCTGCGGGTGGATCACGCCGGGGAGCTGGGCGCGGTCTATATCTATCGCGGGCAAAGGGCGGTGCTGGAGGCCAAGGGCGGAGACATCGCAGACCAGCTGTCGCACATGGAGGCGCAGGAGGCTGTGCACCTTGCGGCCCTCGAAAAGCTGCTGGTGGCGCGCAACGTCCGGCCGACCCTGTTCACCCCTCTCTGGCGCGTCGCAGGCTTCGCCATGGGCGCGGCGACGGCGCTTCTTAGCGAGAAGGCCGCCCACGCCTGCACCGAGGCGGTGGAGACCGTGATCGAGGGGCACTACGCCGGTCAGATTGCCGAGATCGAAAGGGCCGAGCCCGAACTCGCCGCGCAGCTTTGCGGCTTTCGCGACGACGAGCTCGCCCATCGTGACGAGGCGCTGGCGGGCGGCGCGAAGGAAGCGGCGGGCTATCCCCTTCTGGCGGCTGCGATCCAGGGCGCCTGCCGGTTCGCCATTGCGGTTTCGGAAAAGATCTGAAGGCGAAGCCCGCCCACTGTCAGGAGACCGACATGACCGATCTCGACGCCATCCGCCGCGGCGCGGAGCAGCCGGTCAAGGCGGACGAAACAACGGTCGACGCCGCCGCAACGGACCTTTCCGCCGCCTTTGTGGATGACCCGATCTTCGACTGGTTCATGCGCGAGGACGCAAAGCGGGACGGCGCGCGCCTGCGGTTCTTCAAGGTGCTAATGCGGGAAAGTGCGCTGGCCGACGGGGAGATCCTTCGACCATCCGCCGGCGGCGCGGCGTCTGTATGGATCCCGTCGGAGCGGGCTGGCGACCAGCCCCTGGCGCGGGAACTTCGCGCCCTGCCGATGCTGCTGAACGCGACAGGTCTTGCACGGTTCTCCCGCCTGTCCCTGCTGCGGAGTGCGATGGACAAGCACCATCCGACGGATCGGCCGCACGATTATCTGTGGTTCCTGGGCGTGCACCCATCGGCGCAGGGCGCCGGAGTCGGCTCCCGCCTCCTCCGCGCACGGACGCTCGATCTTGACCGCAGAGGCCGGCACGCCTTCCTGGAGACCGCGACGCCCCGCAACGTTCCGCTTTACCAGCGCCACGGCTTTCGGATCATCGCCGACTATCGCCCAGCGGCGGACGGCCCACTGATCCACGCCATGTGGCGCGAACCGTCAGTGCCGGATCAGGCGTAGACCGCAACCGCCGTCAGGACGACTGCAGCCGAGAACACTAGGACCCGGTTGGCGTATACAGGGGCGAGCCTCAGGCCAAGCTTCGTGACAGCCGCCGCGCGCGAGAGATCGATGACGGCGCCCCGGGGACGGTGAGGCGTCCGCGTCACCGACTCGGCGTACCACGCCGCCTCCACGCGCTCATAGGCGTCGCGGTGAGCGGGGTGCGCGCGCATCCACCGTTCCAGCCCCTCCCAATCGAACCGCTCCGGCGGGGTTCTTTGCAAGGCGGTGAACCAATTGACGGCCGCAGCCTCGCATTCCCGCGCGAACAGGCCCGGTCCCGCACCGTACAGTTTGATCAGCGCCAGAGCGCTTCGCCCGAGGGACCACCCGGTCGCCGACGCCGCCGCGCCGATGCAGATCGTCGCCAGGGACGATCGGGTGACAAGCTCAATGACACACGCCAAGGCCGCGACGGCGACATCAACAAGGGACGAAGCGCCAGGTCTCCTTGGCTCTGGAACGAGCGCCGCGAGCGCACAAAACAATCCTGCGCGCCAACCGATGCTCCGCCAGCCGGAAGACGCCATGAACAAGAGCGCCACGAAGCCCAAGGCCCCCACCAACGCCCAGAGCGCGACACGTGAT
>CAIUZX010000013.1 GCA_903903715.1 uncultured Caulobacterales bacterium | reverse complement strand
GACGATGGCTGCTGCGCCGAAGACGATGAATGCGCCGACGATGACGGTCAGGCCGCGCTTCCAGTCGATGCGGCCGGTCAGCATCATCAAACCCACCACCGCAACGGCGATGACCGCGGCTGTGGTCGCCAGATTGCCGAGGAGCGTACCCTGAACCCATTGCAAGGCGCCGAGGATCGGTCCGGAACCGGCGGGGTCCGAGGCAACCGTCTGAGCGAAGACGGGCGTCGCTGACGCGAGGACCACGAATGCGGGAAGAGTGGCGCGAGGCTTCATTTCAAGGCTCCCTGAAGAGATGGCGCAGCAGACGCTGCGGCGAGTCGATCGAGAATCGCGGCGACATAGGCTTGCGTTTCACGATACGGCGGCGCGCCCCCGAAGCGGTCGACGGCGCCCGGACTTGCGTTGTAAGCGGCGAGGCTCTTGACGATATCCCCGTCGTAGCGCCGCATGAGTTGACCAAGGTAGGCGACGCCGCCGCGAATGTTGTCGGTTGCCGATGTCGGGTCGACACCCAGCGCCTTGGCGGTCGACGGCATCAATTGCATCACGCCCAGCGCACCCTTGGACGATACAGCGTCCTGCCGCAGTCCCGACTCTCGCCAAGCCACCGCTTCCACGAGTTGAGGGCTGAGATGGTTGCGCTTCGCCTCTTCCGCCAAATTGGCGCGAATGTTGGATTGGGACGGCGACAGCGCTTGGACCCGACCAGCTTCACGCGACAGCAAAGCCTCGATCGGCCTGGAATGACCATCGTCGGACAAAAAGACCTCTGGACGATCATGCACCGTTACGTCTCCGGACGGATTGATCTCCAGGACCGCGCAGCAGACCGGCAAGGGCGCAGCTAACAACGCCGCGCCCAAGATCAGCCCTGACAGGATACAACGCCAAGCCATGTTATCGCCCAGAGCAGTCCATGAATGTGGAAGCTTCATGTGCATCACAGCCGTGTCTTTTCCTTTCACGCGCGGGCTTGCGCCTTCCGTCGCGACGCCCCCGGTCGGGCCGCACCGAAAGTTTCCTGGATCGCCACGCGGGGACGTACGATTCGCTCACTCGAGTTAAGCAAAGAATCCTCAAACATTATTAACGACCTGTTTACCACGGCCGAAAGTTGCTGTGCCGCTGAGGTCACACCTGCGATGGGACTCGCAAACTGCCCGACACCCACCATAGGCCCTTTAAGTTGCATTTTCATACAGAAAAAACGCTCTATGGCCCGAACAAGAGAAAATCGATAATAAATTCAATTTATTACGCCTCTGCCCAAAGATTTGGCACGGCACATCTCAAATTTGTGACCATTACGTCAAATAATATTCACTTCAATCTGATCGCCGCTTGACGTCTTGCAATCTCAATCGGCGCGTCCTGCCTCAGACTACGTTGCGAATATTTCAGTGTGCGGATCAATAAGTTTTTGAACCCGCCCTTGGAGTGTTATGTGGTTGAGGCGCTCCGAAACAACAGGATGTTCAAGGAGCTGTCACATCATGAATTCTCGCCGCCTAACGTCGAAACTGGCGTCTCGCCTCGTCATCGGCGTCGCCGCGTCGACGCTGACCCTGTCAGTCGCGCACGCCGCCTCAACGGACACTGATCCGCCGGAAGTCGAAGCGGTGAAGGTCACGGCTCCCGTCGGTAAGGCCGCGGACGCCGCACCGGTGAAGTCCTCCCTGAAGGCGACCGAACCTCAGGCCGTGATCACCCGCAAGTTCATCGAAGAATCCACGCCGCGCGTGGGCGACTTCACGACCACGGCGATGCTCGCCCCGTCCATGGCCGGCGTGCCGAACGCGAACGGCCCTGGCGCAACGGACGGCGCCAAGATCACGATGCGCGGTTTCCAGGACGGCGAATTCAACATCACGTACGACGGGATCGCCTGGGGCGACACCAACGGCCCGAGCCACCACGCCAACTCGTTCTTCCCGAACT
>CAIUZX010000012.1 GCA_903903715.1 uncultured Caulobacterales bacterium | reverse complement strand
GCGGCGAGCCAGTCGCTGATCAATGACAGCCTCGTGGATATCGAGTCCTGGCTGGCCACCGAGTGCGAGGACGCCTTCGCGCTGCAGGAGACCAACGCCTTCATTAACGGCTCGGGCGTCACCCAGCCGAAGGGCCTGTTGTCCGCGCCCGTCGCAGCGGACTCAAACAGCCTGCCCTGGGGGACGATCGGCTATGTGCCGTCCCTGGCGGCGGGGGCGATCAGCACCGCCGACCCGCTGATGGACCTCATCTATGCGCCAAGGCCGTGGTTCCGCGCCAATGGCCGGTTCATCTTCAACAAGAAGACGACCGCCATGCTGCGCAAGATCAAGGATCAGGTCGGCGACTATATCTGGCAGCCCCCCGCTGTCGCCGGTCAGCCCGCCAGCCTGTTCGGCTATCCGGTGACGGAGGTCGAGACCATGCCGGACCCGGCGGCGGGCAGCTATTCCGTCGCCTTCGGGGACTTCAGCCGCGCCTATCTGATCGTCGACCGGGCGGGAATCAACGTGCTGCGCGACCCGTATCTGTCGAAGCCCAACGTGCTTTTCTACACCACCAAGCGGGTGGGCGGGGCGGTGCAGATCGCCGATGCGGTGAAGCTCCTCAAGTTCGCGGTGAGCTGACCCACATGTCCGTCGTCCTCATCACCTCCCCCCCGGCGGTGGAGCCGGTCACCCTGTCCGACGTCCTGAGCGCCTGCCGTCAGACGGCGGGGGTCGACGACGCGCGGCTTCTCGCCCTTGCGACAGCCGCACGGCGGCGGATCGAGGAGGCGCTGGGCCTGTGCATGATCTCCACGGGCGTAACGGAGCGCCGCGACGCCTGGGCGCCGGTGGATGCCCGGGGCGGGCTTACCCTCGCCCGCGGCCCCTTGCTCTCCGTGGAGGCGGTGGCGACGGCGAACAGCCTGATGGCCTTCCAGACTGTCGATCCGGCCTATTACAACCCGCTCATCGGGTCGTGGCCGGCGCAGATCGGGCCGTCCGGCCTCTCCTTCCTCCAGCCCACGGCGCGGGGGAACGGTCTGCGCATCGACTATCATGCGGGGTTCGGCGCGACGCCGGACCTTGTGCCCGCGCCGCTGAAGGAGGCGGTGCTGGCCCTGACCGCCTACGCCTATGACCGAGAGACGGAGGAGCCGCCCTTCAGCGTCGCCGAACCCTGGATCAGCGCCTGGCGAAAGGCGCGGCTATGAGCGCCGTGTCGGACATCCGCCTCGCCACCCCTGCGTCGCTACAGTCCCCAAGCGCTGACGGAACGGCCTATGTCAGCGTGGCGATCGTGTGGCTTGACCTCTCGGCGGCGCCGGGACGGATCGAGGCTGAACCCGGGCTTCCGGCGCGCTGGCGGGAAACGGCGGCGGCGGTCGCGCGGGACCAGCCCGCCCTCGACCGCGGTGCGCGACTGGCGGTGAGCGGAGAGATCCCGTGGCGCGTGGTGTCGGTCCAGCGCCGCCACCCCGCCCGAGGCTTTGTCACGGCCCAGCTGGAGCGCATCGCATGAGCGCCGCTGACGGACGGGGGTCAGGCCCTGCGGGCGCCTTGCGTCGCCTCGGCCAGCCGGCGGGCGATGCGGGCCACGGCGGCGAACTCCTCCTGCAGGCTGCGCAGGCTGACACTGGCCGCGATCGCGCCCAGCAGCACCGCCAGCACGGCGCCGGCGATGGCGTTTCGGGTCGAGCGCCGAACCGCGGCATCCATCGCGTCGGCGCGGGCCTGCGCATCTCTGTGGGCGGCGAGCTGGCGGCGAAGAACAGTCGCTCGCAGGCTGCGCACTTCAGCCGCGCCGTCCGGGTGGCTCGCGAGCTCGGCCATATCCTGCCGCAGATGGGTCAGGGCGGGGTCGTCCCGCAGACTGTCCGCCTCCAGCGCGCGCTTGATCACGGCGATCTGCCGGCGGGCCGTCTCCGGCGTCGACGCTCCGGCGGCGGTCGCGATTTCCAGAGCCGAAAGCTCACGATCCAGGCGCGAGAGGGCGACCGCATTGTCGAGATCAACGTCGATCAGACGCCGAATGGCCGCGCTCTGCGTGGTGAGGTCGGTCAAGAGCCCGAGGCATACCAGGGACATGATCGACACAGCGATCATGGGCGCGGCGATCACTCGGCTCAGGACGGGTCGGTTGTCCAGGTCGCGGCCCTCCGCCGCATGGCCTGCAAAGCGACGGAGTCTCGGGTCGCGGATCGACGGAAGGACAGCCACGGAAACACTCTCACTGCAGGCGGCGCCGCAGGCTTGCGGCGCACGTTGCTCCCCCGACCAACGGGACATGCAAGAATAGGTAGTAATTTGAATCGAGTTTCAATGGTTGGGAGATGCGAACCGCCCTCCTGTTTGCCCATTCTGGGCGTTTCACTCTCCTCCTGGTAGCATTTTCGGAGTCACACCCTGCTACAGAACGCCACCACGGCCCTCGACGCGGCGATTACATCCGCCCTTTCCGCCGATCCGGCCCTGTCCCTCGTGATCGGGGGGCGCATCTACGACGCCCCGCCGCGCAAGGCGATATCGCCCTATCTGGTGATCGGTCGCCACGAGATCCGGCCCCTGGGCGGAACGCCGTCGGCCGGCGCCGGCGAGGCGCAGGAGATCGTCCTGACCCTCTCGATTCTCTCGCAGGCGGAGGGACTGGCGGAGGCGCGGGACACGGCGGCGGCGACGCGAAACGCGCTGCATAACGCGAGACTCACCCTCGACGGCTGGCGGCTCGTTCAGATGCGCGTGGTGTTCGTCGACGTCTATCGCGGCGCCGACGGGCGGACGTGTCTCGGCCTCGTCCGTCTGCGCGCGGCGGTGGAGCCCCAGTGATCGCCCCTTCCCCTTTCAAAAGGATCGGACCTCATGCCCCTGCAGATTTCCCGCGACCTGACGGTCAGCCTCGGCGACAGCGGACAGCCGGAGACCTTCACGCCCCTCACCGGCCTCACCGCCCGGCGCTTCAGCCTGACTGCGACGCTGGTCGAAACCACGGACATGGCGAGCCCCTCCGGCTGGCGGGAGCTGGCGCGGGGGGCGGGGGTGCGGCGGATGACCGTCACAGCGCAAGGGACGCTGCGCAGTCTCGCCGCCGATCAGGCTCTGCGCGCAGCGTTTGCAGGGCAGTCGCCGATCGATTGTCAGGTGACGGCGCCGGGGCTGGGAGTCTTTGCGGGACCGTTTCTGGCGGAAGCGATCGACTATGTCGGCGACGACGAGGGCGAGGCGACCTGGTCGCTGACGCTGGCGTCGGCGGGCGCGCTCAGCTTCACGCCGTCGGCTTAAGGCTGGGGCGCCGGGGGATGGGCGTGGAAATGCGGCCGGTGGATCAGGCTCTCCTGCGGCGCGCCATACATATTGACGCCCTCGCGCCCACGGGACAGGCCCGTCCAGAGCATGAAGATCAGCGTGTTCACCCCTGCGACGCCGAGGACGAAGAGCAGGATCCCCGCCCAGGTCGTGCCCATCAGGGCGCCCGCCATCGCGAGGGGCCGTCCGCCCAGCAACGCGGCGATCAGGCCGAGCCCACTGAGGAAGATGCCGAGGAGGATGCACACGGCGTTGATCACGTGCGGAACGATCTGGATCCAGCCCGATTTCCCGAGGTCATGCAGCCGCTTCGAGAACAGACAGACCCAGCAATAGAACAGGCCGAAGGAGGCGAGGCTGCCGAAGAACAGGATGATGTGGAGAAGGTTGCCCACCACCAGCAGCACCGCAGACCCCAGCCAGAAGTCCCTGCGCCCGATCCGGCCGTGCGGATCGAGGAAGAGGTGCGTCCAGTTCGTGAAGAGCTCGTGCCTAGTCATGCGTCTCGACCCTAGAGCAGTTCGCCCGATCTCAGAAACCCTTTTGCGCGGGCCTGCGCCCGCCTTCACAGGAGTTCGCCCCTGATTACGGCCTTTGTAGATATCCGCCTGCCCGCGCGCCTCGCCTTCGGCTCGACGGCCGCCATTCAGCGGCGCACCGACATCATCGCGCTGGCCTCCGGATACGAGACCCGCATCACCCCCTGGGCGGACGGCCGCCGGCGCTATGTCATCGGCGAGACCCTGCGCAGCCTCGATGATCTCGCCGCCCTGCAGGCCTTCTTCGAGGCGCGGCGAGGGCCGCTGCAGGGCTTTCGCCTGTCGGACCCGGCGGACTTCCAGTCCTGCGCGCCAGGCGATGCGATTTCGCCGCTGGATCAGCCGATCGGGACGGGTGACGGTAAGGCGACAGTCTTCCAGCTCGCCAAGACCTATGGCGGATCCAGCGGCTATGTCCGCGCCATCAAAAAGCCCGTCGCCGGGACGGTGCGGGTCGCCGTGGCGGGGACGGAGCTTTTAGCCTCCGCCTTCAACGTCGATCCGACCAGCGGCCTGGTCACGTGCGCGCAGGCGCCCGCCGCGGGGGCGGTCGTGTCGGCGGGCTTTTCCTTCGACACGCCGGTCCGCTTCGAGGCGGACCATCTGGAGGCGACCTTCGACAGCCTGACCACCGCGCGGCTTTCCCCCACCGCCCTCATCGAGGTGCGCGTTTGATGCGCGCCCTTCCCTCCGCCTTCGCCGCCCAGCTCGCCCCCGGCGCCGCGGGTCAACTCGCCTTCTGCTGGATCCTGACCCGGCGGGACGGGGTGAGCCTTGGCTTTACCGACCACGACAGGCCCTTGACCCTGAACGGGGTGACCTGCCAGGCGGCGACGGGCTTGACCCCCGGCGCGGCGGAAGCGGCGCTGGGCCCCCGTCCGGGGACGGCGGAGGTGCGGGGCGTGCTCGATGCGCAGAGCCTGACCGAAGCGGACATCGCCGTAGGGCTCTATGACCGGGCGAGCGTCGAGGCCTGGCGCGTCGACTGGACCGACACCACGGTCGCGATGCTGCTCTGGCGAGGGACCATCATTGAGCTGACCCGACAGGGCCCTTCCGTAGAGGCCAGGATCGGCGGACCGCTGCAGGCGCTGGAGATCGTGGTGGGCCGCACCTTTCAGCGCGCCTGCGACGCCGAGCTCGGCGATACGCACTGCCGGGTGGACGTGACCAAGCCGCCCTACCAGGGCGCGTCTTGCGACAAGCGCTGGCGCACCTGCCGCGACACATTTTCCAACCTCTTCAACTTTCAGGGCTTTCCGGACATTCCGGGCGACGACTACCTCGCCGCCTACGCCTCCGACAGCCCGGCCAACACCGGCGGGAGCCGACGCTCATGACCCCATTACAGGAAAGATCCCTCGCCGAGGCCCGCACCTGGCTCGGCACTCCCTATCGGCATCAGGCCTCGGAGAAGGGCGTCGGCTGCGACTGCCTTGGCCTCATCCGCGGCGTGTGGCGCGCGGTGGTGGGGCATGAGCCGCAAGCCGTGCCGCCCTACCGCCCCGACTGGGCCGAGACCGGCGGGGAGGAGACGCTACTCACCGCCGCGCAGGCCTGGCTCATCGAGATCGCGCCGGACGCAGCTCAGCCCGGCGACGTGGTGCTGTTCCGCATGGCCCCCGACGCCGTGGTCAAGCATGCCGGGATCCTCTCCGCCCTCGCCACCCCCTCTGCGCCGGAGCGGCGGGTGATCCACGCCTACTGGGCGCGCGCCTGCGTGGAGAGCTGGATGGGCCGCTGGTGGGGGCGAAGGCTCTCCCACGCCTTCCGCTTCCCTGAGAAGGGCTAGTCCCATGGCGCAGGTGATCCTCACCGCCGTCGGAACGGCGATCGGCGGCCCGATCGGCGGCCGCATCGGCTCGTTGATCGGCGGCTATGTGGACAAAAAGGTCGGCGCCGCCCTCACCCCCGCCCACGCCGTGGGGCGCCAGCTTGCGGGGCTGCAGCTGAACACCGCTACGGAAGGCGCGCCGATCCCGCTGGCCTTCGGCCGCGCCCGCGTCGGCGGACAGATCATCTGGGCGGCGCGCTTCAAGGAAAGCCGCATCGACCAGAGCGGCGGCGGCGGCAAATCCACCGGCGGCGGGAGCTCCGGCGGCCCCACCTACCGATACGCCTATTCCCTCTCCTTCGCGGTCGGCCTGTGCGAGGGGCCGGTGGACGGGATTGGACGCATCTGGGCGGACGGCAAGGTGCTGGATGTGAGCCGGCTGACCATTCGCACCTATCTCGGCGGCCCTGACCAGACACCGGACTCGCTCATCTGCGCCATAGAGGGCGACGCGCCGGCCTATCGCGGCCTCGCCTATCTCGTCTTCGAGGACCTCGACCTCACGCCCTTCGGCGACCGCCCGCCTGCGATCAATGTCGAGGTGTTCCGGCGGCCGGTCTGGCCGGGCGAGGCCGTGCGGCTGGAGGACCAGTTGCAGGCCGTCTGCCTGATCCCCGGCGCCGGGGAGACGGTCTATGCGACGACACCCGTTCTGCGGCAGAGCGGCTACGCGACCTCCGTCACAGAAAACGTCAATACGGCGAGCGGCGGGGCCGATCTCCGGTCAGCCCTCGACCAGATGCAGGCGGCCCTGCCCAACGTCGCGCGGGTCAGCCTCGTCAGCGCCTGGTTCGGGACGGACCTGCGCTGCGGCGCCTGCCAGATCGCGCCGGGGGTGGAGCTCAGGACCAAGGCCACCTTGCCCTTCGACTGGAGCGCGGGCGGGGCGAGCCGGAGCGCGGCGCACCTGATCTCGATGGTGGGGACGGGTCCGGCCTATGGCGGCACGCCCTCGGACCGGAGCGTTCTGGAGGCCATCGCCGAGATCACCGGGCGGGGGCTAAGGGTCACCCTCTACCCCTTCGTGATGATGGACATCCCCGCCGGAAACACCCTCCCCGACCCCTATGGCGGCGCGTCACAGGCGGCCTATCCCTGGCGGGGGCGGATCACGGCGTCGCTCGCGCCGGGACGGGCGGGGAGCCCCGACCGCACCGCCGCGGTCCGCGCGGAGGTGCAGGCCTTCTTCGGAACCGCCCGCGCCGCCGACTTCTCCGTCAGTGCGGGGAGCGTCGGCTATCACGGCCCTTCTGAGTGGAGCTATCGGCGGATGGTCCTGCACCACGCCGCGCTGGCCGCCGCGTCCGGAGGCGTGGACAGTTTCCTGATCGGGTCGGAGCTTCGGGGCCTGACCACCCTTCGCGACGATCAGGGCTATCCGGCCGTCGACGCGCTGGTGTTGCTGGCCCGCGAGTGCCGCGCCCTCCTCGGCCCGTCAGTGAAGATCGGCTACGCGGCAGACTGGACCGAGTACGGAGCGCATGTCCCACAGGATGGCTCCGGCGATGTCAGCTTTCCCCTCGACCCGCTGTGGAGCGACGCCGCCATCGATTTCGTCGGCGTCGACTTCTATCCGCCGATCACCGACGGGCGGGACGGGACGACACATCTCGACGCAACAGCCGGCTTTGGCGGCCCGGCGGACCCGGCCTATCTCGCCGCCCGCATCGCCGGGGGGGAG
>CAIUZX010000011.1 GCA_903903715.1 uncultured Caulobacterales bacterium | reverse complement strand
GTGGCGTTGCCCACCTTAATATTATTGAACGTAACATCAGAAACGCTGCCGCCATCGACCGATTCGACCTCCATGGCTCCATACATGACCTTTTTGATGGAAAGATTCTCGAACACGATATGGCTGACCGATCCAACAACATAGGTTCCAATCTTCAGGCCATTCGCCCCGAGGGAGGACACTTCGACATCATGCACATGGACATTCGAAACGCCGGCGCCTTTCGCCTTATTTTTGAAAATTGATTTAAGAACAATTGCATCGTCCTGTGATGCAATCTGGCTATTTTTGATTTCAATATTGCGGCTATCGACCAGATCAATGCCATCCAGGTTCACGCCATTGATATTAGGCGCCGCATTGAGAACGATCTGATCTATGATGACGCCATCGTCTTGATTAATTACGACAGTCCAGCTCGCGCTATTTTGAAGAGTTACGCCCTTCAAAGTCACATTTTTCATTTTCGACAATAATATCAACAGAGGTCGGTTAGCCCACAGGTCTTCTGCTTGGCTTCCGTTCCAAAAAGGATTCGCCGCGCCATTGCCATCAATAACCCCGCCCCCATAAATGGTGATATTTTCTGAGTTGAAGGAATATAAAAGCGCCTTCGGATTTTTGTTCTGGACGCCAGCTTCCTTCGGAATGGAAGAATAATCGTATGAATTCAGGCTGCCCAGCAGCGTTGCGCCTTTTGGGAGCTTGATATCGACATTACTTTTGAGTTGCAGCGTGCCAGTGAGGTAAGTCTTCTGGTCAAACACCACCACACCGCCGCCATTGCTCATTGCGCAAGCGTCGATGGCGCCTTGAATGGATGTCGTGTCAGAACTGACCCCGTCGCCACGCGCGCCGAACTGGCTGACCCTGCAGATCAGCCTAACTAGAGCGCCCCCGGCCGAACGTGCGACGGGGGCGGCGTTGGCCGTCGCGGTCGCCCCGATACAACCTCCACTAAAACCCAAAGCAAATGCAACAACCCACGACACCAAAGAGGCGCCTTGCATCTTCATCATGAACTAAAACCTTGATACGCCTTATGATTGCAGATTTATAGGCGCGAAAATCTTTAAAGGTCAAATTTTTTCTGTATTTACCGGAGCGTTTCGCTACCTGAAGTCATTATTGTCTTGGTTTCGAAAGCCGGTAATGCGAGCGGTCGCCGTCTTGGATGAGTCGCCAAGCAGATCGGATAGCTACGCCCTCTGGTCCCAGCCGTCGGATTTAACTAAGGCGCGGCAGCAATCCCTTTGCATTGCGCTCGGAAATGGGGCGCTCGGGAATGGGGCGCTTGGTTTTAGTCAAATGATCCATAAGCCGTTTTTCAATGTCAGGGGCCCAGCCATCCTCATTCGAGCTGTAACATCCTTCGCACACTTTGATCCCGTAGGCTTCGACATGCCTAATTTCATATCGCCACGGTCCGTGCTGAACTTCTCATTGCAACAAAAACAATCGACCATCATTCGCTTAACAACCATGCGACGTACTCAGTAAAATTCCCAACCCGACTTGCACAACCATATAACGAACGCACGATTCGATAAACGCCTTCTAATTGTTTTCTTCCCCCTCCAGCAACCCCGTCAACAGGGGGTTGGGGAAGCGGCGTTTCTGGGTGATGGCGTAGAAGCGCTCCGTCATGCCCGGAATACGGCAAACCTCGACGAGGACGCCGGTTTCGAGTTCGTCCTTCACGACGATGGAGGGGGTCAGGGTCACGCCTTCGGGCTGTTCACGGGCGAGCAGGCGCAGCATGGCCATGTCGTCGACCTCCGCCAGCACGTGGGGCGTGATGCCTGCCCCTTCCATCAGCCGGTCGAAAGCGGCGCGCAGGTCGCTGTCGGGACCGGGGAGCAGGATGGGCGTCTCGCGCAGGTCCTCCGGGAAGCGAAAGCGCTTTGCGCCCGGCTGCGGACGGCCGACGAGGCTGACCGGCTGCTGGTTCAGAAGGTGGGCGCGCAGGAGGGGCTGGCCCTCCTTCGTGGCGGCGGAATTGGACAAGACGACGTCCAGCGCGTGGGCCTCAAGCTGGGCCAGAAGCTCCTTCTGGCCGCCGGAGCGGACCTCGAGGGCCACGTCCGCCCGCCCGATCAGGGGCTTGAGGAAGGAGAGCTGGAAGTTCCGCGACAGGGTGGTGAGCGCGCCGACGCGCAAGGTCTGGCGGCTGTTGACCGGCAGGCCTTTCAGGGTGCTGACCAGCTCATCCCCCGCCGCGAACACCGTGTCGGCATAGTCGAGGGCGATCTGCCCGGCCTCGGTGAGGGTGAGCCTGCGCCCCGCCCGCTCGAACAAGGGATGCCCGATCTGATACTCAAGCTTTTGAATTTGCACGGACAAGGCTGACTGCGACAGGTTCAGCTTCTGCGCCGCGCGGGTCAGCCCGCCCTCATGCGCCACGGCCCGGAAATACCGGAGATGATTGAAGTTCAGCTCGGCCATAGCGTTCTATAAAACCGAACGATCTTTTATCAACAATGAATTTTTATATGTAAAAGCCTCGCCCTACCTTCCGCCCATCGATCTGACGCGGCGGGAGACAATCGGTGGAAAGCATCGCAATCGCATGTCTGGGCGGGCCCTTGGCGGTCGCCCTGGCCGGGCTCTACGGCCTGAACGGGCGGGCGGAACCGGCGCGCCGCGTCGCGGAGGGGGCGAGCCTTGCGGCCATTGCGGGCGCGGTCTTCAGCCTTGTCCTTTTGGTCACGCACGGCCATGCGACCACGACCCTGTTCGGCGATCAAAGGCTTGGCCTGTCCGTCCGGCTGGACGCCGTCAGCGTGACCATGGCCCTGCTGGTCAGCTTCATCGGCTGGGTCGTGGTGCGTTATGCGGCCACCTATCTCGACGGGGAGCCGCGGCAGGCGCCCTTCATCGGCTGGCTGAGCCTGACGCTGGCGTGCGTTCTGATCCTGGTGACCGCAGGCGGGGTGTGGCCCTTCGCCGCCGCCTGGATCGCCACCAGTTTTTGCCTGCACCGGCTGCTGCTGTTCTATCCGGAGCGCCCCGGCGCCCGCCGTGCGGCGCGCAAGAAGTTCATGACGGCGAGGCTTGGCGATGTCAGCCTGATCGCCGCCTTCGGCTTGCTGGCCGCACGCTATGGCACGGCGGATATCGAGGGGCTGGTGCACGCCGTGCGCACCGAAGGCGGCGGTGCGGCGACCACTGCAGCGGCGGCGCTGTTCGCCCTCGCGGCCATCCTGAAGTCCGCCCAGTTCCCGACCCACGGCTGGCTGATCGACGTGATGGAGACGCCGACGCCGGTCTCGGCCCTGCTGCACGCTGGGGTCGTCAATGGCGGCGGGTTCCTTTTGATCCGTTTCGCCGATGTGATGCTGACCTCGCCCGGCGTGCTGGCGGCGCTCGCGGCGGTGGGCGGGTTTTCGGCCCTGTTCGGCGGCCTCGTCATGCTGACCCAGCCTGCGGTGAAGACCTCGCTCGCCTGGTCGACCGTGGCGCAGATGGGCTTCATGCTGCTGGAGTGCGGCCTCGCCCTCTTCCCCCTCGCCCTGCTGCACATCGTCGCCCATTCCCTCTACAAGGCCCACGCCTTCCTGTCGTCCGGCGGAGCGGTGGAGACGATCGCGGCGAACCGCAGGCCCGGCCCCGTGGCCGCCCCCGGCGCAGGCGCCGTGGCGCGGGCCTTCCTGCTGGCGCTCGGCCTCTATGTCGCCATCGGCCTTGGCTTCGGCTTTGCGCACAAGTCGCCGCAGGCCGTTGCGCTGGGCGCCATCCTGATCTTCGGGATCGCCTATCTCTTCGCGCAGGGCCTCGCCGACCTCGCCCCCCGGGCCCTGACCCGGCGCACGGCGGTGGCGGCCACCCTCGCCTCGGTCAGTTACTTCGCCCTGCAGGCGCTCAGCGAAGCTGTGACGGCGGGCGTCCTGCCCCACACCCCGGCCCCCGGTCCGCTGCAGTGGACGATCATTGTCGTGGCGGTGATCAGCTTTGGCCTGACCGCCGTGGTGCAGGCCATGTTCCCCCTGTGGGCCAACCACCCGGCGGCGGCAGGGCTTCGCGTCCACCTCTCCAACGGCTTCTACGCCAACGCCCTGTTCGACCGGCTGATCCAGGGCTGGTCGACCTCAACCCTCGAAACAAAAAGGCGCGCATCATGACGCAGTCTTCCCTGACCGAAGCCGGTGTGAGGCATGCCGCCCAGCGGGCCGCAAACGCCGTCCCCCCCGCCTTCCCGCTGGACGCCAGCGTCGCGGTGAACCCCTTCCTCGGCCAGACGGGGGAGCGACTGGAGACCACGGCGGCGCGCCTTGGCCGGGTGGCGGGGATCAGCCTCGCCCCGCCCCGTCCTTGGATGTCGGAACAGATCGCGGCGGGCCGGATCACCGACGCCGACCTCCACGCCGCGCTGAACGCGACGCCGGGGGCGGCGGCCCTCGCCTCGCCGGGGGATCTCAAGACAGCCGCTGGCGCTGCGCCTCCCACCCTGATCCCACCGCCCACGGTCGCTGACCTTGCCGCCGAAGTGTCGGGTGTCGACTGGCCGGGGGTCATCGCCGAGCGCATCGGCGCCTGGGCCGCCGGATACTTCGACCAGGGACAGGCCCTGTGGGCCGCCCCGCGCGGCCGCAGCGCCTACGCCGCCTGGCGGGCCGTGGCGACGCATGACCTGACGCCGGAGATCGCGGGCCTTTCCCACTTCGCGACCTTTGTCTCCGAAGCGCCGGAGCACACGGGCGACGTGCTGGTCCGCGCAGCGGGGCGCCTTGGCCTGACCGACGCCGCCTGCGAGACCTATTTCCACCAGCTTCTCATGACCCTCGGGGGCTTCGCCCAGTACGCCCGCTATCTTGGCTGGCGCGCAGGGCTGGAGGGCAAAGCGGACCGGACGCTGGAGGACCTTCTGGCCATCCGGCTCCTCTTCGAAGAGGCGCTCCTCCTCCAGTACGAGGGTCGCATCGCGCTCGACTGGCTGAAGGCCAAGGCGCTTCACGCGGCCCCGGTGACGCCGAGCCCGGACCACATCCGTGACGCCGCGCTGCAGGAGGCGGCGGAGCGGGCGGGCCAGCGGGCGCTCGCCCAGACCCTCGCAATGCCCCCCGCCTCCCCCCGCGCCGACGGACGGCCGAGACTGCAGGCCGCCTTCTGCATCGATGTGCGGTCCGAAGTGTTCCGCCGGGCGCTGGAGAACCTCGATCCCGCCATCGAAACCCTGGGTTTTGCGGGCTTCTTTGGCCTGACGGCGGCGCACCGGCGGTTCGCCTCGGATGTCGAGGAATGGCGCCTGCCCGCCCTCCTCGCCCCCGGTCTCCATACGACGACCGACGGCGCCCCCGCCGCTGACTTCGCACAGCGGATTCGCCAGCGCGCCGCCCGCGCCTGGGGCCGATTCAAGCTCGCCGCCGTGTCGTCCTTCGCCTTTGTCGAGGCGACGGGGCCCCTCTATGCGGTGAAGCTGACGCAGGACGCGCTCGCCCTGCCGCACGCCCACGCGCCCCACGACCCGCCGCCCCGCTTCGACACCCCCCTCGACCCGGGCGCTCGGGTGGCCGCCGCCGGGCAGGTGCTCCGCGCCATGTCCCTGACCAAGGGCTTTGCGCGCCTCGTCCTTTTGGTCGGTCACGGCGCCAATGTCGTGAATACGCCGCACGCGAGCGGCCTGCACTGCGGCGCCTGCGGCGGTCAGTCGGGAGAGGTGAATGCGCGCCTCCTCGCCCGCCTGCTGAACGAGGCGGCGGTGCGGGACGGGCTGAAAGCGGCGGGGATCGTCATCCCTGAGGACACCCT
>CAIUZX010000010.1 GCA_903903715.1 uncultured Caulobacterales bacterium | reverse complement strand
GCCAACCCCAACCCCCACGCCAACTCCGACGCCAACTCCAACGCCGACGCCGACGCCGACGCCAACACCGACCCCAACTCCAACTCCAACCCCAACTCCAACTCCAACTCCGACGCCGACTCCAACGCCGACTCCGACGCCGACGCCGACGCCCACGCCCACGCCCACGCCCACGCCGAATCCTTTGACGGAGGTGGCGGCGTCCCAGACTGCCGCGCTGGCGGAGATCACGTCCGGCGGCAAGGAGGCCTCCGCCCCGGCGCAGCCAAAGGCGACGCTTCCTGTCAAGGCCGCCGGCGAACAGGCCCTTCCGCTCGGGGTAGCGAACGAGAAGACCTGGCGCCGCCGCAAGGCCTCCAGGCGGGTGAGGTGATCATGCGCACCCACCTCGCCCTGGTCTCCCGACTGGTGCTGGCCGCGTGCTTGGCGGCGAGCCTTTACGATGTCGCCGCCGCAGGCCCCGCAGGCGTCGTGATCGGCCGCGGGCCCACAGGCGCCGTCTGCATGGCCAGACCGAGCGGCGCGTCGGACCGGACGTGGCGTATCCAGTGCGACGGGGCGCCAGAGGCTCAGGGCCTTCTGTCGGAAAGCGGGGATAACGACGTTTCGGCCGAGCAGAAGTCGGTGGACGGCCGCCACCCCTGCGAGGCGCCGGAGCGCATTGTCCTGGAAGGATTGGAGGGTGCGCGCCGGACCCTCTGCCCCGCCCGTCGCAACGGGCGAGACTGGCTGCTGTTCGAGGCGCACGCCCCCGGCGACCCGGGACGACGAGTGAGCCTTGAGCTACCCGCGGAGCTGGCCGATCTCGCGGGGCCTGCGCTGCTCGCGCCGTTGCGGGGCCTGGCGAGCGCTCCGCCGGCGTCATCTGCGGAGCTGCGCTGGAAGGAGGCCTATCGCACGAGCCAGACCGGCGATTTTGCGGCCGCAGAGCAGAGCTTTTCGGAGATCACCCTGGCCGCGTCCGGCGCCGACGGGCAGAGGGCGGAGGCCTATCTCAACTGGGCGCGGGAGAGCTCCAACCTCGGACGTCCAGCGGCCGCAGCGGAACATTTCCGTCAGGCGGACGCCCTGATCGAGGTGCTCCACGATCCGGATCTTCTGGCGCTGTCGGCGCTCTACAAGGCCGTCGCTGCGCGGAATGAGAGTCGTTTCGAGGACGCCGTTCGCTGGGCGCGCCAATCGATCAAAGGCGGCCAGCCCTTCACACCGCGCGCCGCGACAGGCGAGACGGTGATCGACAGCGGCACGGCGCAGAAGCTCAATGCGGGTGCGCCAGAGGCGGCGGACCCCTGCGCGGCCAATGCGATCGGCGGGTGCGCCCAGCGCCGGCGAGGCCTGCGGGACGCCTATGCCGCCTATATTGCGGGAACAGCGCTGGAGGGGCTGGGAGACCTACGCGACGCCGCACTCGCCCTGGATGAAGCGGCGGACCGCATGTCGTCGACCCTGGCCGCCGAGGGCGGCGGGGACGTCGGCGCAGCCTGGTTGGCCGCCGACATTCACGCCGAGCGGGCCCGTCTCGCCCTCGACCTCGGCGACGTCCCCGCGGCCCTGACCCGCGCGCGCGCCGCTCGAGAGGCGGTGCGCGCCGCACCGGCGCTCGCGGGCGGCGAGCGTGATGTGGCGACGCGGCTGCTGCTGGCGCGGGTTGAGGCGACGCACGGCGACGCACAAGCCTCCCAGTTGGACTATGATCTCGCCTTCGAAACCCTCCGCACCGGCTCAGGCGGTCTCAGCGTCAATCCGGAAGACGCAGAGGCCTATTTCGACCGTATGCTCAGCACGTTCGGCAAGGGCGAAGACGCGCAGACCGTCGTCATTGACCACCTTCTGTCCGCTATGCAGAGCCTGCAATTCGACGAGACCGGCGCGGGACTCCTCCGGCTGCGGCGCCGTCTGGAGCAGGGCGAGGGCGCGGATGCGGCTCTGGCCAAGGGCGCGGCCGTCGCCCGGAAGGCGCTCGCGACGGCGCGATTGACCATTGACAGCGCACGTGAAGACGCCGCGGGGCAGAGCGCGCTCAACGCGGCGCGGGAGGACCTGCGCGCAAGGGAACAGGCGCTCGTCGCCCGACGTCCAGAGCTCGGACGCACCGGATACAACGTGGCCACGACGGGGGCGCTTCGCGCGGCGCTCGCTAAGGGAGAGATTTACGTCAAGATCCTGCTGTTCGCGAACCGTGGCTATGGTCTCGCGATCGATTCCCAGGGCGCGCGCGCCTATCGCATCCCGATGGGCCGGAAGGACGCCGCAGCGCAGGTCGACGCGCTTCGGCGGCCGTTCGACGACCCGATCCGGTTGACCCGGTTTGATGTGGAGGCGTCGCACGGGCTCTACGGCGCCCTGTTCGGTCCGGTGGCGGATGCGGCGGCGAAGGCGAAGCGGGTGATCTACGACGCCGACGCATCGCTGCTCAGCCTGCCCCCCGCCCTCCTGGTCACGGACGAGGCCAGTGTTCGCCGGTATCAGTCCGCCCTTCGCGCGAGCCGCGAGACGGGACGGCACGATCTGGATCTCTACGCCGGCGTCAACTGGCTTGGCCGCCGGACGGAGGTGACGTCCAGCCTTTCGCCGCAGACGTTTCTGGAACTTCGCCGCAGCCCGCCGTCTTCCGCCCGCAGAGCCTATTCCGGATTTGGGAGCGCACGACCGGAAAGCGCCGAGGATCCGAACCTGTTCGCCGCCATCGCCGAGGTCGACCGCTACGCGCCGGACTGCGCGCAGACCCGTCGGTCGTCCGCCGCCCTCGCAGCACAGACACCGCCCCGGCCCGCCGCGACCACAGCTCTGCGAAACATCGCCTATGGGGTGACCGGCGGGGTGGAGACGACCGCGACCCAACTATCGGATATTCGCGTCCTGCTGATCGGCGCCCGCGGGTTCAACCCGTCGGCCAATGGATGTCTCGGCGCGCCGGCCCTAGCGACGTCCTTGGGCGACGCCCGCGCGGACGGTCTATTGACGGCCGATCGCATCGCCGGGCTCAAGCTCGACGCCGAGTTGGTGGTGCTGACGGGCTGGAGCACAGCCGCAACCGCGGACGCAGGGGACGCCGAAGAGCTGAGCGGACAGGCTCTGTCCGGCCTCGCCGACGCCTTTGTCGCGGCGGGGGCGCGCAATCTGATGTTCAGCCACTGGGAAGCGCCCACCCGCGCGACGGTGCAGATGCTCACCGAGACCCTGTCGGCGAAGGATGCCGAGGCGGCGGCGCTGCGGCGGGCGCAGATCCGGCTGATGGACGCCCCCGAGACCGCTCACCCCTACTATTGGGCCGGCTTTTCCCTGGTCGGCGACGGCGCAAGATCCCTTGCGCCGCCATCGCGGTGACGGGGACTGTGAGCTCAGGATCAGAACGCGATCTTGACCTTGGCCCCGCCCACATAGCTGACCGCGCTCGGGGACAGCTGCGGATTCAGCCGGTCCGACACGCCCCGCTCGGCGCGGGCGTAGAGGGCGAAGGCCGCGCCGGAGATCGGGCGCTCATAGAGCAGATCCACGGCGATCGGATGCTGCGGGCTCTCCGCGCTGACGGTCTGGGTGACGTAGCCCAGAGCGCCGGTCTGGCGATCCACAACCCCATAGTCACGATACTGGAGCGACCCGCTCTCGACGCGCATCGGCTGCGACACCGTCACGCGCATCATGTCCCCCTGCGCGAACAGGTTGGCCTTGGCCACCGCCGCCTCGGCCGCGAAGCCGTGCAGCCCGCCATGGGCGATGGACAGGGCCTGATCGCCAGAGGTCTCCGTGGTGGTCCAAGTTCCGCTGGCGCTCACCAGGATATCGTCGCCCAGCGCATAGTCGAAGCCGACGGTCCGCCCGTTCGAGACCGAGCCCTTGGAGAGATCCTGACGGTCCATGGACTGCGTGCCCAACAGACCCGACTCCTCATGCAGATGGGTCAGGCTGGTGCGTACCACCAGTTGGGGGTTGAGCGCCAAGGCGAGGCCGAAATGCTCGGCCTGAGCATTATAGGCGAAGGCGCCGCTGGCGTCGGTCGGCGTTCTTGCGCCCAGCTGGGAGAAGTCGCGCTCGTCATGGCGACGGGTGACCCCGGCCGAGACGGAGAGGCCTCGGCCGAGATTGGTGTTCAGGTTCATGAACTCACCGCCCGAGGCGAGGGCGAGCAGCGGATTGGCGCCCGACCGCGTGGTGTCGTAGTCCCGGCCGAAGCCCAGACCCGCCATGCCGTCCAGAACCGGCGCACCGTCCCCGTAGCCAAAACGCAGGGTCGCGCTCTTGTTGCTGAGGGCCAGCTCCGACTTCACACCGACGGCGCTCTGGCGATAGCCTTCGGCGGGCGTGTTCTGCGCCAGCTTCATCCGGACATCGAGACTGCCGAGCTTGCCGGCGGGGGCGCTGGACTGCGCAAAGCCGAGGCTGCGGCCATCCAGGAGACTGCCCGTCTCGTCGACAAATGCGTGCGTCTTGGCCCAGCTGGTCAGGCCCGAGGTCAGGAAGGCCTCGAACGGCTGATTGACGCTTGCGCTGGTGCTGGTCGACTGTCCGACCAGTCTGGAAGACAAGGGGATCTTGAAGTCCCGGGAGGTTCCCGTCAGCGGCTCGATCGCCGTGTAGTACAGCGAGCTTGAGTCAAAGCTCGACTGGGTTCCGGACTTGATCGCAGACACGGCCTGGCTGAGCGACTGTAGCGTAACCTTCGTCGAGCCATTTGTGATCGCTGTCGAATAGTAGACCAGCTTGTTGAAATCCAGCGGCGACTGCGACGCCTGGATATTCAGCAGGCCGTACCCGTAGGTGGCGAAGTCCCGGTCCGATCCGGTCGCCTTGCCCATCGGGGTGGCGGTCTTGAACAGGATGTCCGACGTCACGTCCGGAAACTGGGTCAGCCAGGGCCAGCGCGCCTGGATCAGGGCGGCGGCGCCCGTGACCAGCGACGCGGCGTACGACGTTCCCGAAATCCGGACGGAGCCGCCCGAGGAGGTGCCTCCGAGCACCTGCTCGCCTGGCGCGACCAGGAAGTGGTGGCTGAGAAGGTCGCCCGATGCGCAGACCTTTTCGTCAATAACGCACACATTGCCAGGGCGGTTGGAGAAGGTCGAGATCACCCCGTCCAGGCCCACCGATCCCACCACGATGAAGGACGGCGCGTAGAGCGCATTCATCTTGACGTTGGTGCGCTGCGTCGCGCCCTCGTTACCGGCCGCAAGCACGAACAGCGTCGTGCTGTTCACCTGCAGCACATCCGAATTCTTGACCACTTCCGCCCAGGACGGAGACAGGGCGTAGTACGGCGTGGAGACGGACACGTCGATGATGCTGGCGCCGCGACTGGCGAGGAAGCTGATCCCCGCCTCGATCTGGTTCAGGCTTGCGGTAACGTCCCCGGTCTTGGCGTCTCTCTTGAACGGGTTGTAGCCCGTCACCACGGTCTTGGGAGACACGCCCATGACCTTGCCGTTCGCGGGCTTTGCCGCGATCAGGCTGGCGAGGGTGTCCCCCTGGATGAGCGTGGTCTCCCCGGCATTTCCGTTCCAGGTCTGGCCACCGCGAAGCGGGTCGGCGACGGTGTAGGCGAGCAACCCGACCGTGCTGGGGTTCGACAGCCCTTGCACCTGGGCCAGGGCGGGTGACCAGTGCACCATCCCCATCCAGTAGTCGACCCGCGGCGCAGAGACATAGTCCATGGTCGTGTCGTAGATCTGCAGGAACAACCGATCCCGCGAACCTTCGTCCAGATCGTTCAGGCTGCCCGGGTCATTGAGATCGACGCCGCGCATATTGAAGATGGGATCAATGACCTTCTTGTAATAGCTCGTGTTGAACTTGGCCTTGAAGTAAGGGTCCCAGTAGGCCGACGCCGTGGCGACCATGGACTTCAGACTGGCGACCGTCGGCTTCTGGCTTGCGTAAGTGGATGACCGCAGCGCCCAGTCGGCGTCGATCGACTTCCAGTTGGTCTCTAGGGTCGTCCAGAACGGGGCGATTGTCGAAACGCCCTGCACGCCGGGTACGGCCACGCCCTTGCTGTCGGTCGGCAAGGCGTAGGGCGCGATGCTGCCCCAGAAGGTCTTGTCGGTCGAGTAGGGATTGACGCCGCCATAGAACCTGGCCGTGTCTCCCCAGAACGGGGTGGCCGAGCTCTTGAAGATCGGCGAGATGGTTTCCGTCGTCAGGTGGAACCGCCAGAGCGGCGCGACGGGATCCGCCGCGTTCGCCTGGGTCGACAGCCCGCTCATCGTCAGCGCGGACGTCGCCGCCAGTGTCAAAGACTTCAAAGAGATCTTGAACGACATACCCAATACCCCACACGAGACTGCGCTCATTCGAGCGACCATCACATCCCGCAATACCTGGATTGTCGATCAACAATATAAATAAAATATCCACAGGATGAGGTAAAAATTCATTACTATTAATGCGATTTAATCATAGAATGCGATATATACGGTCAGACGACGTTGTGAATATTTCAGGGCGACACAAAAGGAAACGCCGCCATCCTTGTGAGATGGCGGCGCCGAAGTTGGTCGTGTGGTGTCTGCT
>CAIUZX010000009.1 GCA_903903715.1 uncultured Caulobacterales bacterium | reverse complement strand
TTCCAGAAACAGGCGACCAGGGCGCGGATCAGAAGCTGCTGGGCCAGGGACATCTTCGGTTCGGGCGGCATCTCGAAGCCGCGGAACTCTACAAGGCCAAGGCGACCCGTCGGGCCGTCGGGGGAGAAGAACTTGTCGATGCAGATCTCGGTGCGGTGCGTGTTCCCGGTGACGTCAACGAGAAGGTTGCGCAAGAGCCGGTCCACCAGCCACGGAGAAGGTTCAGCCGCGTCCTTTCCCGGCGTCAGGGCCAGCGCGATCTCGAGCTCGTACAGAGCATCATGGCGGGCCTCATCGATCCTGGGGGCCTGGCTGGTCGGCCCGATGAAAAGGCCGGAGAAGAGGTAGCTGAGCGCCGGGTGGCGCTGCCAGTAGATGATCAGGCTCTTGAGCAGGTCCGGCCGACGCATGAACGGCGAGGCGTTCAGGGTCGGGCCGCCGAGCACGATGTGATTGCCGCCCCCGGTGCCGACCGCACGGCCGTCCACCAGGAACTTGTCGGCGGTCAGGCCGACATCGCGGGCGCAGGCGTAGAGGGTCTCGGTGATCTCGACAGACTCGCGCCAGCTCGCCGCCGGGTGGATGTTCACCTCGATCACGCCGGGGTCGGGGGTGACCTTCAGGACCGAGAGGCGGGGGTCTGCGGGCGGGGGATAGCCCTCGATCCGGACGGGATGGCGCGTCTCCTCCGCCGCAGCCTCGACGCTGGCGATCAGGTCGAGATAATCCTCGAGCGTCTCCACCGGCGGGATGAAGACGCAGAGGTGGCCGTCCTTGGCCTCGACGGTCATGGCGGTGCGCACGACGCCTTCAATGGCCACCTGTTCGTGGCGAATCTGACGCGCAGGTCCATCGCCTTCCGGCTGAGCGGCGAGGCGAGGCGGGCTGGCCTTCAGTCGCTCGGCCACCTCGGCGCGGGGATCGCCCAGAGGCTCGCGCGGCTCCGACGGATCCTGCGGGTGGATGTAGGGGTAGTCGGAGGGCGGCACATAGGGCAGGGCGCCCAGCGGCAGGCGATAGCCCAGCGCACTGTCGCCAATGGCGGCGAAGAGAGCCCCGCGCCGCACAGCCCAGATTTCGCTGCGCCAGCGGGGGGTGCTGGAGGCGGCGCTGTTCCAGCGCTGCACCGGCAGGACATAGCCGACGGGCTGGCTCAGGCCCCGCTGGAAGGTGCGCATGAAGCGCGCCCGCGCTTCGGGGTCGTCCAGCTTCGGGTCGGTCGGTTGCGTGTTTTCGGGAAGCTCCGCCTCCTTGATGATCCAGGCGACGGCGTCCTCGAACACCGGCTTCACGAACTGGGTGTCGAGGCCGAGGCGATCGGCGGTCAGCGCTAGGAAGGCCTGCGCGTCCTCAGCAGTCAGGCGCGCGTCGTCCGCGGTGTCGACGCCGGGCGCGGGGTCCTCGGCGATGAGGCTTACGTCTCGCCAGACCGGCACGCCGTCCTTGCGCCAATAGATGGAATAGCCCCATCGGGGCAGGCTTTCCCCTGGATACCACTTGCCCTGGCCATGATGGAGAAGCGCGCCGGGGGCGAAGTGGTCGCGCAGCTTGCGGATCAGCCGGTCGGCGTAGCGGGCCTTGGTCGGGCCCACCGCCTCGCTGGTCCATTCCGGCGCGCCGAAGTCGCCGTCGGCGATGAAAGTGGGCTCCCCGCCCAGGGTCAGGCGGACGTCCCCGGCCTTCAGATCCGCGTCCACCCGGTCGCCGAGTTCAAGAAGGCCGTTCCAGCGATCATCGGTGAAAGGCTTGGTGATCCTGACCGCCTCGGCGATGCGGGTCACGCTCATGGCGAACTCGAAGTCCACCTCGCAGGGCTCGGCGAGCCCCGTCACCGGGGCGGCGGAGCGGTAGTGCGGCGTCGCCGCCAGGGGGATATGACCCTCTCCGGCGAAGAGTCCAGAGGTGGCGTCCAGGCCGATCCAGCCGGCGCCCGGAATATAGACCTCCGCCCAGGCGTGCAGGTCGGTGAAATCGGCGGTGGGGCCCTTGGGACCTTCCCGCGGTTCGACGTCCGCCACGAGCTGGATGAGGTAGCCCGACACGAACCGCGCAGCGAAGCCAAGGCGCCGCAGAAGCTGGACGAACAACCAGGCGCTGTCCCGGCAGGAGCCGGAGCCTAGCGAGAGCGTTTCCTCCGGCGTTTGCACGCCGGGCTCCATGCGCACCACATAGGCGATTTTCTGGTGCAGGACCTGATTGAGCTCGACGAGGAAGTCGATCACTTGCGCGGACCGCCCGGCATAAGTCTGAGCTAAAGCGTCGAACAGCGGACCTTGCGGCTCAAAGCCGACATAGGCCGACAGGTCCTCGCGCAGCTGGTCATCATAGGCGAAGGGCGTGGTCTCGGCGTACGGGTCGACGAAGAAGTCGAAGGGATTGATGACCGAGAGGTCGGCGATCAAGTCCACCTCGATGGAGAAATGATCCACGGGCTCTGGGAAGACGATGCGCGCCTGCCAGTTGCCGTGCGGGTCCTGCTGCCAGTTGATGAAGTGCTCGTCAGGCGAGATCTTCAGCGCATAGTTGGGCAAGGCGGTGCGGCTGTGCGGCGCAGGCCTCAGGCGCACGATCTGCGGCCCAAGGGTGATGCGGCGGCTATACTTGTAACGCGTGAGGTGGTGCAGGCCGGCCCGGATCATGACGCCAACATGCGGGCGCGGCGGCAAGGTCGCAATGCTAATCTTGCCTGAGGAACGGAGCGATCCACCATGGCGCCGGTTCGCTCACGCATTGCAGGGCGCGGCGCCGTCTTTTTATGCGGAACCGGACGATTAGTGATTTTCGAAAGTTCAGGCCTAGGCGCCCTTGATCAGCGGCCGGCGCGCCGCGTTCTCGGCCCACATGTCCTGCTCGGTGTTGTGAAGCCGGATCGCTGCGCTGGCCGCGCGCTGATAGTCATGCAGCCGCGGATGTTCGGGCATCTTCGACCGGATGGTGTCCAGCTGTGTGGCGAGGAACTGACTTTCCCGACTTCGCTCGGAGAAGGCGAGATTGGCCTGCAACGCGAGGACAGCCGCGCCGATGGCCGGGACCACGGCGCTGGTCATAATCAGCGCGCCGCCGATCCATTTCGGCATTTCAAATTCAAACACCGCTCCCACGGTTGAGCCCAGCGCAAAGCTGGCGAGGATCGTGATGAAGGTGATGAAGACCACATTCTCGAGCTGATGCATCCGGTGCGCGATGATGTGGTTCCGGCGGCCTTGATCGCGGTGGTAGTTGGCCTGGGAGATGACCAGTTCCCCGATCGCCCAGTCTCCCCAACGTGTGACACGGTCGGAGTCGAAGCGGCCGACGGCTGGACCGGCGCGCCGGCGCCAGGCCCGCGCCTGACAGGCCGCCGGTCCCATGATGTCGGATCCTTGCGGGTCGATCGCGGTAAGGCCGACAGCCCAGGCGGTGCGCTCGAGGCGGAGCTGCTCCGCCAGTCTGCGCGCGTCGCTCCATCGTTCGTGCCGGCGGGCGCGGGCGCTTCCCGACCAGACCAGAACGGCCACAGCGGCCAGGCCGAGTTCGATCAGGACCGCGATGACGTGGTTTTCCTCCCAGATCGCGGGAGAAGAACCGACGACCGTCGCCGCGACGGCGCCGCACAACAGGTAGAGCTGCTGCGTCCGATAGACGGCCGACAGCCGGATGGCGAGCCTGTCCGCGCGGGCGTAGGCGCGTGACAGAATCTGGAAGCCCGGCTGATTTTCCAGATCTCCCGGCGCGCCCGGCGCGGGGGCGGGCTTTTCTCGGGTCCCGCCGGCCAGTCGGTGGAACAGGGCGTAGGTTTTCCAGACGGTCTTGTGCGCAATGTCGTCGAGCCAGTCCAGAAGCCTGTTTGACCGCGTGTCATCCGCCTTGTCGAAGGGGGAGTGTCGATCAAATCCGCGCATGTGGAGATGGTGCGCGATGCGTTCGGGCGTCGCCGTTTCCGCGACCGGCACGGCGCCGCTCTCGATCTGACGCAGGAACTCATTGAAGCTGATGTCGTCATCCGGATCGGGCGGCGTGATCAGGTAGAGCCCGTCGTAATCAGGCGGTCGGATCCACAGGACGGCGACGCCCCGCTTGAGCGCGAGGCTGACCGCGTCCGCCGTTCCCCCTGGCCCCCGGGCCGCTTCTCCGCCCCACACGACCAGGAGCAGGTCGGCGCTCTCCACCAGCCAGCGGGTCAGGGCAAGGTGCGCAGATCGGCCCGCACTGTCGTAACTGTCCCCGTCCAGCCAGGTGTCCGTCCGGCCGTGTGTTGCCACCACCTCCGCCTGAGGGGCCTTCAGATAAGGATAGACCGCATGAACGGGCCCCAGACCGGCCGAATCCCAGGCGGCGGCGGCCAGCAAGTCCGTTCCGTCCGCGACGCCCGTGATCAGCGTCCCGCTGACCAGTCCGGTGGTCTTAAGCCGGTCGAACGCACTGGTGAGGCTTGCCCGGGCGGCGTCGAGACTGTCGATGTCCTCGGGCCGATTGTGTCCGGCGAAGGCGATCTGAACATCCTTGAAAGACATGAACGCTCAACAAATCCAGGCTGCTCGGGGCGTTGAAGCTTTAGAGCATCTTTCGTTCGGTCACGCGAGATGGGTGCGCGGGATCTGGATCTCATTTCGAATTTGAGAGGCGAGGCGCTTCGTCAGTTCTGGGAAAGCGCGCGCCGCACCTCGTCCCGGACGTCCGCCGGCCAGGGACGCATGAGGCTGTCCAGGCGGTCGTCGTCGCCCGCGAACAGCGCGCGGGACGCCTCCTCGAAATCGGGAAGATCCCCCGCCAGGGTCGACATGAACCGATAGGCGACGTCGATGCGTGATCTCTGTCCGCTGGTCTCGGCCTTGCGCGCCGTCTCGACCAGCTTGCGCAGGGCGACCGACGCGCCGCCGGGCTGGGCCGCCAGCCAGTCCCAGTGGCGGGGGAGGAGGGTCACCTCCCGCGCCACAACGCCGAGCTTCGGCCGCCCGCGCTTAGGGGCCTCTTCTGATTGAGGCGCGTAGCGTGCGGCGACTTCAATGTCCGTCCCGCGCAGGTCGAGATCGACGACCCGTCCGGTGGCGCCGTCAAGGATGGTGACCGCGGCGCCATCGCTCTCAACCACGCGCTTCGCCGCCAGCGCCACGTCCGCCAGGGCGCCGGCGCAGAGTCGGGTGGCGCCATTGAAGGCGACGTATCGGGATGTGGGATCGGTCATGGGTTCTATTTACCCGGATAAAAATACGTGTCAATATCACCCGGATAGAAATGCGGGAGAGGGACATGGACCACGAAGCGCGCAAGGCGGCGATCGCCGAATACAAGGAACGCAAGGCGGGCTTTGGCGTGTTCGCGGTCATCTGCGAAGCCACGGGCGAAGTGTGGGTGGGGACGAGCCGTCACCTGGAAACCCAGCAGAACGGGATCTGGTTCTCGCTCCGGCAGGGCGCCAGCCTTCACCGTTCGCTCCAGGCCGCCTGGACGGAGCAGGGCGAGGCGGCGTTCCGCTTTGAGGAGCTGGAACGTCTGCGCGACGATTACCCGCCGCTGTCTCGCCCTAACGAACTCAAGCGGCGTCAGGCGCTCTGGTTAGAACGCCTGCAGGCGAAGCCGATCTGACGGCTTCGCCTGAGACTTACGGATCAGATCCCGCCGAGATAGTCGCGCTTGCCCACCGCCACGCCGTTATGGCGCAGGATGTTGTAGGCGGTGGTGATGTGGAAATAGAGGTTCGGCAGGACGAAGCCGAACAGGAACGACTGGGCGGTGAACGGGAACTCCTGCCCCGCCATCTTGACGATCAGCGCACGGTCCGGGTCGCCCTCGAACTTGGCGGCGTCCAGGCTCTCGACATAGGCGATGGTCTTGGCGATCCGCTCCTGCAGCTCGGCGAAAGTGGCTTCAGTGTCGGGGAAGGCGGGCGCCTCGACGCCCGCGAGACGCGCTGCGCCGCCCTTGACGCCGTCGCTGGCGATCTGGACCTGCCGCGTCAGGGGGAACATGTCGGGGGCGAGGCGCGACGTCAGCAGCACCGCCGGGTCGAAGCCCCGCGCCGTCGCCGACTCTTCAGCCTTGGTGAGGAGAGCGGACAGGGCCTTCAGGCCGCGAACGAAGGCGGGAACGGCGATGCCGTGCAAGGAGAGGGGCATAGGGATCACTTTCAATGATGGAGAGATAGGCCAGATGCGGAACAGCGCATGTGGCAATTGGGGGTTAGTGGCTTAGCCCGCAAGGGCGTTTGCGGCGGATCGGTCAGCGGTTGAGGGCCTGCATCTGCGGCGCCGCATAGCGGGTTCCGGACGCTGCGCCCGGGGCCATGATCTCGTTCAGCCGCGCGAGATCTTCGGCGGACAGTTCGACCGTGAGCGCGTCGACATTCTGCTCAAGATAGCTGCGGCGCTTGGTGCCGGGGATGGGGACAATATCGTCGCCCTGCGCCAGAACCCAGGCGAGGGCGAGCTGCCCGGACGCGACGTCTTTTTCCTTCGCCATCGCCTCGACCTCGGCGACGAGCTGCAAATTCTTCTCGAAGTTCTCGCCCTGGAACCGAGGGTGATTGCGCCGGTTGTCGTCGGCAGGGACGTCGTCCGCCGTCTTGTACTTGCCCGTCAGGAAGCCCCGACCCAGCGGGCTGTAGGCCACATAGCCAACGCCCAGTTCCCGGACCGTGGCGAGGATGCCGTCCTCGGCGTCCCGGCTCCAGAGGGAGTATTCGGTCTGCAACGCCGCGATGGGGTGGGTCGCGTGGGCGCGCCGGATCGTCTCGGCGGCGGCTTCGGAGAGGCCCAGGTGGCGGACCTTGCCGGCCTTCACCAGCTCCGCCATCGCCCCGACCGTGTCCTCGATGGGGGTCTTGGGGTCCACACGGTGCTGGTAATAGAGGTCGATAGTCTCGACGCCAAGGCGCTTCAGGCTCGCATCACAACATTCGCGCACATAGTCGGGACGACCGTTGACGCCGAGAAACGCGCCGTCTGCGCCGCGCACATTGCCGAACTTGGTGGCGAGCACGACCTCATCGCGCCGGTCCTTGATCGCCTTGCCGACCAGTTCCTCGTTGCGGCCGACGCCGTACATGTCCGCCGTGTCGAGGAAGTCGACTCCCAGATCGAGGGCGCGGTGGATGGTGGCGATGGATTCGGCCTCATCCCGCGCGCCGTAGAACTCCGACATGCCCATGCAGCCAAGGCCAATGGCCGATACCTTGAGGCCCTGTCCGAGCGTACGTTTTTGCATCTCTTTGTGTCCTGATGGAGTGAGCCGATGGCGCAGGCGCTGCTGTAGCACGCCGCGCGCCGCCGTTCAGCTTCAGCCTTGCAAGGTGATGTAGAGTTCGCGTTCCAAAAGCCATTGACCGCGGCTCTCCCGCCAGGCGGCCATGTAGACGCCGCGCATCTCCAAGCCGCCCGTCCACCGCCCCACCCACCGGCCGGTTTCCGACGCGCGCTGCCCGTCATCGGCGATCTCCACCGTCTCGGTCGTGCGCACATAGGCGACGAAGGTCTTGTCGGCGAACTGCCCGGCAAAGGCGGCGATCACCGCGTCCACGCCCTCGATCAGTGAGCCGTCGCCGACGATCACGATGACATCCTCGGTCATGTGCGGGCGAAGGCGCGCCGCGTCGTGCGCGGCGATCAGGCGGTTGGTCAGCTTGCGCTTGGCGCGGATCGCATCTTCGGTGGAGGGCATGGTGTCAGGCAGCTCAGGACCGCAGGCGGTAGCCGGTCTTGAAGATCCACCAGATCACGCCGCAACAGCCGAGGGTGAAGCAGAGCGTGACGCCAAGGCTTAAGCCCACGCCCACGTCCGACAGGCCATAGAAGCTCCAGCGGAACCCCGACACCAGATAGACGACCGGGTTGAACAAGGTGATCTGGCGCCAGACCGGCGGCAACATGTTGATCGAATAGAAGCTGCCGCCCAGGAACGTCAGCGGCGTGATGACCAAGAGCGGCACGACCTGCAGCTTTTCGAAATTGTCCGCCCAGACCCCGATGATAAAGCCGAACAGACTGAAGCTGAGGGCCGTCAGCACGAGGAAGCTGATCATTGCGATCGGGTGGGCGATGTTGAACGGCACGAAGAGGCGGGCCGTGGCGAGGATGATGCAGCCCAGGATCACCGACTTGGTGGTCGCTGCGCCGACATAGCCGGTCACCGCCTCCAGCCAGGAGATCGGCGCCGTGAGCACCTCGTAGATGGTCCCGTTCCACTTGGGCATGAAGATCCCGAAGGAGGCGTTGGAGAGGCTCTCCGTCAGCACGGCCAGCATCATAAGCCCCGGCACGATGAAGGCGCCGTAGCTGACCCCGTTGATGGCGGTCATGCGCGAGCCGATGGCCGAGCCGAACACGACGAAGTACAGCGACGTCGAGATTACGGGCGCGAGGATGCTTTGCGACAGGGTGCGGAACCAGCGCGACAGTTCGTATGTGTAGATCGAGCGGACGGCGTAAAGGTTCATGTACGGTCGCTCACAAGGGTGACGAAGATGTCTTCAAGGGAACTCTGCTTCGTTTGCAGGTCGCGGAAGTCGAGGCCGGAGGTCGCAAGCTGGCGCATCAGATCCGGAATGCCCGTGCCTTCGCGCCGCGCATCGAAGCGGTAGGTGAGGCGAAGACCGTCCTCCGAAAGTTCGAGATGATAGGCGGCGAGCTCCGCGGGGATGTCCTTCAGCGGGGCCTGCAGCTCGACCTGCAGCTCTTTCGAGCCGAGCTTCTGCATCAGGGCGGCCTTGTCCTCGACCAGGATGATCTCGCCCTTCGAGATCACGCCGATCCGGTCGGCCAACTCCTCGGCCTCCTCGATATAGTGCGTGGTCAGGATGATGGTGACGCCCTCGGCGCGGAGGCGCTCGACCATCGACCACATGTCGCGGCGCAGTTCGACATCCACCCCCGCCGTCGGCTCGTCGAGGAACAGGATCTTGGGCTCATGCGACAGGGCCTTGGCGATCATCACCCGGCGCTTCATGCCCCCCGACAGGGTGACCATCTTGTTGTTTCGCTTGTCCCACAGGGAAAGGTCGCGCAGCACCCGCTCGATCAGCGCGTCATTGGGCGGCTTGCCGAACAGGCCGCGGCTGTGCCGCACCGTCGCCCAGACCGTCTCGAACGAATCGGTGTGCAGTTCCTGCGGGACGAGACCCACCCTGGCCCGCGCCTCGCGGAACGCCGTCTGGTTGTCGAAGCCGTCGACCGTAATGGTCCCGGCGGTTGGGCGGACGATGCCGCACACCGCCCCGATCAGGGTGGTCTTGCCCGCGCCGTTGGGGCCGAGCAGGGCGAAGATCTCCCCCGGCTGAATGTCGAGATCGACGGATTTGAGCGCCTGAAACCCGGTGTCGTAGGTCTTGCCGAGGCCGGATATGCGGATGATAGGGGTCACGAAGGGTCCAGGTCTGCCGAGTCGGAAGGTGGTGAGGTGCCATCAGCTTACACCAACCTGCGCCGCCGGTAGACCGATAAGCCGCGGTCATGGGGGCGCGACATCGCTCCGCTTCGATGACAAGATGCCCACCAACGCCAAAGACGACGCCAAAAGGGAAGACGTTTCATGGATCTGCAGATCAGCGGCCGCAACGCGGTCATCCTCGGCGGCACGCGGGGAATCGGGCGGGCGATCGCCGAGAGCCTCGCTCGGGAAGGCGCGAACGTCGCCATCTGCGCCCGCAACGCAGAGCAGGTGCAGGAGACGGTCGACAGCCTCCGCAGCCTCGGCGTGCGCGCGACCGGCGCCTCGGTCGACATCATGGACGGCGCGGCGTTGAAGGCCTGGATCAAGGCGGCGGGCGAGGAGCTGGGCGGTATCCACATGCTGGTCTCCAACGCCGGCGCGATGGCGCAGGGCGCGGACCCGACGTCGTGGGAGCAGAACTTCCGGCTGGACGTGCTCGGCATGGTCAACGCCTTCGACGCCGCCAAGCCGTTTCTGAAGGCTTCGGCGGAAGCGACGGGGGACGCATCGTTCGTGATCATCTCGTCCATCTCGGCGGCGGAGACGGATAACGCCAGCTCCTACGGTCCGATCAAGGCGGCGCTGATCCACTTCGCCAAGGGCCTCGCGCGGCAGTACGCCTCCGCACACGTGCGCACCAATGTGGTCTCGCCGGGCACGGTCTATTTCAAGGGCGGGGTCTGGAACATGGTCGAGACCAACATGCCGGAGATGTTCGCCGGCGCCATGGCCCGCAACCCGATGGGCCGGATGGCGACGCCCGACGACATCGCGCACGCGGCGGTGTTCCTCTCGAGCCCGCTGTCGAGCTTTACGAGCGGCGTCAATCTCGTGGTGGACGGGGCGCTGAGCCGCCGGGTCAACTTCTGACGGCGCGCACGATTTGACAGCGGGCCGGTCACACCCGAACTTATGCGCATGACGCCAGCCGCCCTGCTTGACCTGTTGTATGCCGATCACCTCACGCAAGACGGGAGCGATCTTCGCGCCTTCCTGAAGCGATGGGGGCCGGGCGCGCCCGCAGGCCCGTCGGCCTTTGCGCGCCTCGCCCACGTGGCGGTGCACGCGGGAGACCGATTGTGCGCCAGCGTCGCCGGGCATCAGGCGGCGATCCGCAGGCTGTTTCCGGATACGCCCGATGACGCCGTCACCGCCTTCTGCATCAGCGAGGACCAGGGGCCGCGCCCCTCCGGCATCCTGTCCAGCCTGACGCCCGCCGCAGACGGTTTCCGCCTAAACGGCTCAAAGAAGTGGGGCAGTCTGTCGCCGCTGGCGGATCTTCTGTATGTGGCGGCCTCCATCGGCGAGGCGGAGGGGCGCAAGCAACTGCGGATGGTCAAGGTGGCGTCGGGCAGCGCAGGGCTCACCCTCGACGCCTCCCCTTACGCCACCTATCGCGACCACATGCCGATCGCTGATCTGAAGCTGGTCGACGTCGCGATCTCCGCGGACGCGGTGCTGGCGCAGGACGCCTACATCGACTTCATCAAGCCCTTCCGGCTGATCGAGGACGTCTACGGCGCCGTCGCGGTGCAGATCGGCGTGCTTCGTGTGGGAAGGGCGCACGCCTGGCCGCAGGATGTTCTTGAAGACCTCACCGCCCTCATCCTGCAGGGCCAGGCCATTTCCGAGACGCCGATGTCCCGCCCCGTCGACGTGGTGCTGATGTCGGCCTTCTTCCGCGCCTGGGACGGGGTGTGGAGCGGACTTGGCCCCGCGTGGGACCTCGTGCCGCCCAAAGAGCGCGCACGCTGGAGCCCGGGCACCGGAACCCTCGGCGTCGCGGCGCGGGCCCGCGAGACCCGCCGCCAGAACGCCTGGGCCGAGCTCACGTCCACTCCAAACCAGCACTAGGCGGCGCCTATGGAGAAGAACCGGCTCGAAGCCTTTAGCGACGGCGTGCTCGCGGTCGCCATCACGATCATGGTTCTGGAATTGAAGGCGCCCGTTCAGGCGCGGGGGCTCTCTGACCTTCAGGAACTCGCACCGGCGTTTTTCAGTTATGTGCTGAGCTTCATCTACATCGGGATCTACTGGAACAACCACCACCATCTGCTGCAGGCCACAAAGACGGTCACTGGCGGGATCCTGTGGGCCAATCTCTACCTTATCTTCTGGCTGACCCTGTTTCCGTTCACCAGCGCCTGGGTCAGCCAGCACTTCGAAGCTTCGACGCCCAGCGCGGTCTATGGCGTCGTGCTGCTGATGGCGGCGATTGCCTACTACACTCTGCAAACCGTCATTATCAGGACACAGGGGCCGGACTCGCTGCTCGCCCGGGCGGTGGGCCGGGACTGGAAGGGCAGGCTGTCCCCGCTTGCTTATCTTGCCGCCATACCGCTCGCCTATGTCCACCCCTGGATCGCTGACGGGCTCTACACGGCGGTCGCGCTTTTGTGGCTTGTCCCGGACCGCAGAATTGAGCGGATCCTGACCGAAGGCTGAGGGCGGATCGGGTGAAGATGATGTCTGGGTCGCCGCGTCAAGAGATCACTGTCTGAACGCCTCCTGAACTGATAAGGTGGCATGCTCCGAGTGGAACTTCAGCTTCGCCGCGCGCGTCCACCCGCGGGTTTGGCTGGCGCAGTAAAAATGTTCCGTTTTTGTTCACGCGCCACGCGACTCGTGCTAGGAAGCTGACCTGATGATCGAAACCGCCACAGCCGCCTTGCGTTCCAGACGCACCCTTGAACTCCGTTACGAGGATTATGTCCGCGTGGTCGAAGTGCATGCGGTCGGGTGGACGAAGTCCGGGCACTCGGTTATGCGGGTCTGGCAGGTGCGCGGCGGCGGCGGCCGTAACGAGCGACCGGGCTGGAAGCTTTTGAAGATCTCCGAAGCGAATGAGGCGGTGCTGACCAACGATTTCGCCGACGTTCCGCGCCGCGGCTACAAGCGCAGCGACGCCGCCCTCGACCGGATCATCTGCGAGCTGTAGGCGCGAACTGTTTTTACCGCCACAAATCTTCAGCGATCTAAGGGTAGACGAGTGAAGCGGAACGAACGCGCCGCAGGTCCGCTCAGGAGATCTCCCAATGACGAAGTCCGCCTCTGATGACGCCAAGGCGCCCGGCGTCTACGCAAAGCCGACGCCTCGCGTGTCTCGCCGTCCGCCTGCCAAGGTCCTGACGGCGGCCGAAAAGGCGGCGTTCCTTGCGTCCAGACCGGATCTGGTCCCCAAGGCCTGAATCTCGCCCTTCTCGCGTCAGTTTTCGATCGCCGAAGGGCTGTTTTCGACTTCGGTGTCGACGTGGATCCGCACGGCGTCGTGGCGCCAGAACTCCTGATCATATTCAACGACCCGCCCGTCCCGGTCGAAGCTGGTGCGCACGACCTTGAGGCCTGGCGTGCCCGATTTGACGCCGAGCGCGGCGGCCTCTTCGCGGATCAGCGCGCAGGGATGCATGTCGACGCGGTTCCGGACGACCTCGACGCCGTATTCCACTTTCAGGATCCGCGTCAGCGAGCCGTCCAGCGAAAATCCGTAAAGGTTCGGCGCCAGCTTCGGATTGACCATGATGCGCTCGACCAGAACCGGCCGGCCGTCGACCAGCCGTCTTCGGGTGATCAGATAGACGAGCGCTGAAGACGTG
>CAIUZX010000008.1 GCA_903903715.1 uncultured Caulobacterales bacterium | reverse complement strand
TGGGCGACGCGAAAGACGTGTGTGTCGACGGCAACCGCGGGCTCGACGCCTAGCTCGTTGAGAACCACTGATGCAGTCTTGCGACCGACGCCGGGCAGCGATTCCAGCGCGTCCCGTCGTAGCGGAACCTCCCCACCATATTGGTCGACAAGGATCTTTGAGAGCGCGATGACATTCTTCGCCTTGTTCCGGAAAAGACCGATCGTGCGAATTTCCTCAGTGACGCGCTCGAGACCCAAGTTCAGCATGTCCTGAGGCGTCTGGGCGAGGGCGAATAAGCGCTCTGTAGCCTTGTTGACCGAAACGTCAGTGGCCTGCGCTGATAGCGCCACCGCGACCAACAAGGTGTAAGGCGAGCTGAAGTTCAATTCCGTGCTTGGAGAGGCGTCCTTCGCCTCAAATCGCTCAAACAGACTCTGAATATCCGCAGCGTCCACAAGCCACATCCTTACACTTTCGGTCTCACCGACTGGCGCCCGCACAATTCACCGCCATATGAGGGCTTGTGCGCCTGCAGGCCCAGATAGCGAAGCGTTTCTCTTGATATATCTCGACCGCATCGTTGAGCCTAATCGCTCCCTTTCACGAAGAGGAATGATCGTCGTTTTGTCGTTCGCCGCCGTGTTCAATGTCGCTACGGCGGGTTTCATGCTCGCCATCGGAGCCTACCCCGCGCCGCTCTTTCTAGGTTTGGATATGGTGGCCATTTGCATTGCATTTTACACAATCGACAGACGAAGGCAGCTTCGTCTGGAGCGCGTGGAGGTCACTGGGGATCGCATCGCCGTCTTTCGTCCCTCGAACGCCCGCGAGCCGCTTTGGTTCGCCGCGCCGACGTTCGCTCGCGTGACGCTCGTCCAGCACGACAGCGATCTTCCGACGCTAAGCCTCACGTCGTCCGGTCGTACGGTCACCCTTGGATCAGAGTTGGGCGCCGATAGCCGAACTAAACTCGCGGGTGAAATTTCGCAGGCTCTGCAACTCGCGCGGGCCGAACGGCACCAAATATCCCGCTGAGGCCAGCCCAAGATTGGCAGGGATCCAAGATTTAGCTCATAAGAACGGATGCGTCCCCCGCCGCCCCCTTTGAACTCTGCGCCCCTGGATCCCGGGCTTTATGTCGTTTCAACACCCATCGGAAATCTCAGAGACATCACTCTACGGGCATTGGACATCCTGTCATCCAGCGATCTCGTCCTGGCGGAAGACACCCGAGTCGCCCAAAAACTGTTGTCGGTGTACGAGGTGTCACGACCGGTCGAGCGGTACGACGACCACTGCGACGCCCGCGTAAGACCCAAGGTCCTGGAGGTGTTGGCGCAAGGCGGTCGCGTCGCGCTGATGTCTGACGCAGGTACGCCGCTGGTCTCCGACCCCGGTTATCGCCTCGTGAAAGCCGCAGTGGAGGCCGGCGCTCCGGTTTACGCCGCCCCCGGCCCATCCGCAGCCCTCGCCGCTTTGGCCGTATCCGGTTTACCGAGCGACCGCTTTCTCTTCGCCGGTTTCACGCCGCCCAAATCAACGGGCCGCAGGGCGATCTTCCAGGAGTTGAGCTCGGTGCGCGCCACGCTGATCTTCTACGAAACAGGGCCAAGGCTCACCGATAGTCTGAGCGACATGCTCATGGTCTGGGGCGATCGCGAGGCTGTGGTCGCGCGAGAACTCACAAAGCTTTATGAGACCGTGCTCCGGGGGCGATTGTCCGAGCTCATCGAACGCCTTGGAGCGCAAGCCCCCAGGGGCGAGATTGTCGTCCTGGTCGGCCCCGGTAGCGAAGCGCCCGCCACCCCAGCCGACGTGGACCAGGCCTTGATCGAGGCCTTGTCTCTTTCATCCCTCTCCGATGCCGCCGCTACCGTGGCCAAGGCGTTGGGTTTGAACCGCAAGACTGTGTATCGGCGAGCGCTCGAACTGAAATCGGAGCGCGCCGACAAAGAATGACGGCGTCGAGACGAGAGCGCGGCGCTCGAGCCCACCAACAAGGCCATCGCGCGGAATGGTTTGCCGCGCTCTGGCTCCTCTGTCGAGGCTGGCGCATCATCGCCTTTCGCTATCGTACGCGCTACGGGGAAATCGATCTCCTCGTCCGCAAGAAGGACGTGCTGGCGGTGGTCGAAGTGAAGCGCCGCGCCACTTTGGAGGAAGCCCTCGCTGCGGTTTTGCCGGCTCAACGCCGCCGGCTCTTGCGCGCGGCGACGGCGTTGACCGCCACCCGCGCCGACTTCCGGCAGCTGTCTGTCCGCCTGGACCTCATCGCCATCGCGCCGGGACGGCTTCCCGTTCATGTCGAAAACGCGTGGGGGGAGGCATAGTGAGAGCGCGCGTCTCTAGGGGCGTTTCCCTTCGCGGGCAAATGGACTTAAGACACGGGCTGTAAATCAAGAGGTGAGGCATGAGCCTGAAGGTCGCCATTCAGATGGACCCGATCAGCGGGGTCAATCCAAGGACCGATACGAGCGTTCTGATGGCGCTCAATGCGCAGGACCGTGGGCACCAGCTCTGGACCTACCAGCCAGCGGATATGTCCCTCGAAGGCGGCCGTGTCCGGACCAAGGCCCGGTCCCTGCGGCTCAGCGCGGGCGACGTTCCCCAGCCCATCGAGGGCGATCCGGAGATAATCGACCTGGCGGAAGTCGATGTGGTGCTTATGCGCCAGGACCCACCATTTGATCTCGCCTACATTACGGCCACCCATTTCC
>CAIUZX010000007.1 GCA_903903715.1 uncultured Caulobacterales bacterium | reverse complement strand
CGGCCTCAAGACTTGACGCCGCAGGATCCCGGCGAAGACGACGCGCAGGCCCCTTGGGCCGATCAACAACGTCCTCGCCCACGCGCCAGTAGCGGATCGACAGGCGCCAACCGGTCACGGGTTTTTCCAGCTCGGACAGGATCGGCCAGCGGCGGCCGTCCTTGAAGTTCGGCTTGATCGGCGCAGGTTTGCGCAGCCTGGCGCCGGGGGGCGGGGCGATGACGGGCTTGAGGCTCCACCAGTCGCCGGACTTGCCCGCAAGGCGCGTCGCAAACGCCGCCTCCGCCGCCGCCAGATCCGGCCAGACCGGCCCGACCCACTCGACCACGAACTTGACCGTCGCGCCGTGCGCAAGAGCCCGCGCCTCCAGCTCGCGCATGGCGAAACCGAGCGGCGCCTGCAGGGCGGCGTCTGCATTGGGAGCGACCGGAAAACGCAAGGTCATGGGCGCAGCATAGGCCAAGCCGCGCGCCCGGTCATGAGGGAATTGCGGCCGAACTCTACAGCGCTTGCCGATCTTCGCGCGCTCTGGCAGGCGGTGGAGGATGGAGCTTTACGTCACCCTCGCCGGCATGGCCGGTCTGATCCTCGCAGCGTCGCTGTTCGGCTGGCTGGGCGCGCGACCGATCAATCCGGTGAAGGGGCCAAAGCTGATCCCCTGGCGCTTCCTGATGGTCCTAACCGGCGCTGTCGCGTGGCTGGTCGGTCGCCACGCGCTCAGCCTTGCAGGGCTGATCCCAGATCAGTAACCGCCCCGTTCAGTAACCACCCAGCGTGGCGTAGCGGTCGCGGTGATAGCTGGAGGAGCCGTACAGCGCCTCCGCCACCCGGGCGCGCTTCATGTAGAGCCCGGCGTCATGGGCGTCGGTCATGCCGATCCCGCCGTGCATCTGCACCATCTCGATGGAGGCGAGGTGCAGGGTCTCGTTGGCCTTGGTCTTGGCCAACGACGTGAGCGCGGGCGCCGAAGCGTCCCCGCGGTCGATGGCGTCCAGCGCCGCCTCCACGCAGGAGCGGGTCAGCTCCAGCTCGGTGAACAGCTTCGCCGCCCGGTGCTGCAGGGCCTGGAACGAGCCGATCAACTGGCCGAACTGGGTGCGGGTCTTCAGATAGTCGAGGATGATCTCGAAGGCCTGGGTCGCCGTGCCCAGCATCTCGGCGGCGAGCCCCGCCGCCCCCCGGTCCAGCACCGGCCCCAACACGTCAAAGCCCTTGCCCACCTCGCCCAGCACGGCGTCAGCGGAGACCTCGACCTTATCGAAGGCAAGATCCGCATGGCCGCGGTTGTCGATGGCGTGCAGCGGCGTGGCGGAAAGGCCCTTCGCGCCCTTCTCGACCAGAAAGAGCGTGATGCCGGCGGTCTCGCCCGCAGACCCTGACGTGCGCGCCGCGACGATCAGCAAATCCGCCGCCGCGCCTTCGGGGATGAAGCGTTTCTTGCCCGTGAGGACAAAGCCCGCGCCGGTCTTCGTCGCGGTCATGGCGACGGAGGCGGGCTTGTGATGCGCGCCCTCGTCCACCGCCAGCGCGGCCACCGCTTCGCCCGAGGCGATCTTCGGCAGCCAGCCGGTCTTTTGCGCATCGCTTCCGCCCAGCATCAGGGCCGAGGCCCCGACGAGCGCCGAGGCGTGCAGGGGCGAGGCGGCCAGGGTCCGGCCGGTCTCTTCCAGCACAAGGCCCATGGCCCGCACCCCAAGCTCCGACCCGCCAAAGGCTTCGGGGATGATCACCCCGGTCCAGCCCATCTCGGCCATCTGCGCAAAGCTGGCGGCGTCGTAGCCCGCCTTCCAGGCGCCGGAATCGCGCAAGGACCGCAGGGCCGCCACGGGCGCCTTGTCGGCGACCCAGCCCTTGGCGGAGTCGCGCAGCATCGTCTGTTCTTCGGTCAAGATCGCCATGACGACGCGCTCCTTACTGGTGGTCCATGAGGCCAAGCACGCGCTTGGCCACCACGTTCAGATTGATCTCGGAGGTGCCGCCCTCGATGGAGTTGCCCTTGGACCGCAGCCAGGCGCGGGTCTCGCGGACATTGGCCGTATCAAAGCCCTCCCCGTCCCAGCCGAGGCCGTCCGCGCCCATCGCCTCCAGCATCAGCTCGTGCTTGTGCTGGTTCAGCGTCGCGGCGGCGTACTTCAGGATCGAGGCGGCGGGGCCGAGGCCCTTGCCGGACTTGGCCTCGGTCTCCACCCGGCGCACGGTCAGGGAGAAGGCCTTGGCGTCCATCTTGTGGGCGCTGATGCGGGCGCGCAGGTCCGCGTCGGCGATCTTGCCGTGGTCAGAGCCCGCGTGGGCCAGCGCCACCTCTTCGATCTCCAGCCCCGCCGCGCCGCCGAAGCCGCCGGCGGAGAT
>CAIUZX010000006.1 GCA_903903715.1 uncultured Caulobacterales bacterium | reverse complement strand
TGGATATGATCGGTTTGCAGACGTCCTGGCGGGGGCCGCCGAGATGGACGAACATTTCGTGTCCGCCCCCCTCGCCGCCAACGCGCCAATCCTGCTGGCGGGCGCGCATGTGTTCAACCGCAACGGTCTGAAGCGGCCCGTTCGCGCGGTTGTGCCCTACGCGCAGCGCCTGCGTCTGTTTCCCGCCTTCCTCCAGCAACTCGAGATGGAGTCGAACGGCAAGCGGGTGACGGCGGCCGGCCTGCCCGTTCCAGAGCTGACCGCCACGACCGTCTTCGGCGACGCCGGCACAAATGGCCAGCACGCCTTCTTCCAGCTGCTTCACCAAGGCTGCGACATCATCCCGGTCGACTTGGTGGGCGTCGCCGCCGCCGCGGAAGGGTCTAGCGAGATGCACCTCAAGCTGCTCGCCAACCTGATCGCCCAGGCGGAGGCGTTGATGATCGGTCGCAGCGAGGAGGAGGTTCGCGCCGAACTGGCCGAGCGCGGCCTGTCTGCATCGAAGATCGACGAACTGGCGCCGCAGCGAGCGTTTCCGGGCAATCGCCCCACCTCGATGATCCTACTCGACGCGCTGACGCCGAAAACCCTCGGCGCGCTCATAGCGCTCTACGAGCACAAGACGTTCGTCGAAGGGGTGGTCTGGGGTGTGAACAGCTTCGACCAATGGGGCGTGGAGCTCGGCAAGACCCTCGCGACACGGATCCTGGGGGAGCTTGAGGGCGGTCAGCGCGGACAGCATGATCCGTCGACGACGGCGCTGGTTGCGCGGCTTTCGCTGAGCCAATAGCGTTAATGACGCGATAACAGGCGACGGATAAGGTCGTCGACCTGTTCCTGCGACGGCGACAATGGCAGCTTTTCCCAAGAAAATACCGGACCTTACGACATCCAGACGGATGGCCTGGCTGGCCGTCGCCATCGCGCTGATCGCCACGGGCGTCCTGCTTGTCCAGAATTATGCGTGGCTGCCGGCGGCGCTCGGCGACACGGACGATGCGACGCGCATGGTCATGGTCCGTGAGCTACTGGCCGGTCGAGGCTGGTGGGACCAGCATTGGATGCGTTTTCAGCCGCCAGTTGGCGTCTACATGCACTGGTCGCGCCTCCTCGATGGCGCCATCGCACTGGTCAATCTCATATTCCGCACTGGCCTCGACAACCGGTCGGCGGAGATCGCAACGCGGGTGTTCTGGCCATGCTTCTGCATGATCCCCGCCATATGGGCCACTCTGTCCGCCTCGAGGCGTCTGGCCATCGATGTCGGGAAGCCTGATCGGGCACAGTCGGCGGTCATCGCCGCCGCCGCACTCATGATCGTCAATCTGGGACTCTTCTCCGGTCAGTTCCGTCCGGGACGGGTGGACCATCACAATGTGCAGATCGCGCTCTCCCTCGTCGCCATGGCCGGCGCCATGGAGCCCAGCCATCGTCGCCGCGCGGCCCTGATTGCAGGTTTTGCCTCGGGCCTGGGACTGGCGATTGGCTTGGAAGCGCTGTTCTTTCAGGTCGCCGTCGCCGGCATGGTCGCGTTCCGGTTTGTCCGGGACCCTTCGGCTCGAAGATGGGTTCAGACCTACATGCTCGCCATGGCCGCGACCATGACCCTGTCGCACGCCATCCAGACCCCCCCGGACCGATGGTTGGTTTCAGCCTGCGATGCGATGGCGATCAATCTCGTGGGAGCCGTCCTCGCGGGCGCCGGGACATTGTGCCTTCTCATGCAGGCGACCAAGACGCGGGACAGCCGGTTTCGCGCCGCGGCGGCGCTAGGCGCCGGTATGGCGGCGAGCCTCGTCTACGTCCTCGTTCAGCCCGCCTGCCTGAACGGCCCCTTCGCCGAGGTCGATCCTCGTATTCGCAGCTTCTGGCTCGACCATGTCAGCGAGGTGGCGAACTTGCCGACGCTGTTCCGCCGCAACGCCGAGCAGGCCATATTCGAAGTGGCCACCGCTGCGGCGGGAGCGCTTGGACTCGTGGTCCTGATGTTCAACGCCCGACGCCCCCCCGGCTTTGCGCTGATGACCGCCGTGCTGCTGCTTGCGCTGAGCGTAGCCGTCGGCATGATGGCCGTGCGCATGTCGGTCTACGCCGGCTGGTTCGCCACTCCGATCATCGCCGTCGCCGCCACATCTTTGGCGAGGCGATACGAACGGGACCTCGGCATCGCCTTCGCCGCCCTTGGTGGGGCGCTGGTGCTCACCCCGGCTGGATGGAGCGGCGTGTCCACACTGATCTACAACGCTGCGCCGAACCTCATCGCGCTAGCGTCGCCAAAGCCTAAGAGCGCCAACCAAAGCCACAAGGCCCGTGCGAAGGACCCTCCAGACTACTGCTTCAACGCCTTTCCTTACCGCGCGCTGGCCACAGCGCCGAGGGGACTCACGGTCAGCGAGATTGACCTTGGTCCCTTTGTGCTGGCGCACACGCCCTCGTCCAGCCTGTCCGGACCCTATCATCGCCTGAGCATCGGCATCATGGCCGCGCGCAGCGTGCTGACGGCGAAACCGGATCTGGCCTTGCAACGGATACGGCGGTTGGGCGTGACCTATATCCTGGCCTGCCCGCTGCACGCCAATCACGCGGACCGTTCTGGGCTTGATCGAGACGCCCTTCAGCGGCTGCTGGACCGCGGCGAGGCGCCGAGCTGGCTTCAGCCGATGACCGCGCCGCACTCATCAGTGATGATCTATCGGGTCGCAGCGCCCGCAAACACCCAGTAGCGGGACAAGCCAAACAGCGTCACCGAGTAGGCTCCCATGGCGATCAGCTGCGTCGCGGCGTGGGCGAGGTCGTTTGGCGGCGCAAGGGCGCGCGTGGCCTCTAGGACCAGCAGATTGAGGGCGTAGGCGACACCGACCGCCGCCAGGTATCGCGGACCCGTCTTCCCGGCGCTCGACGTCGCCCCGAAGACAAAACCGCGGCTCAGGATGAAGCCCAATGCGAACCCTGCCGCATAACCGAAGAAGTTGGCGACGAGATGCGAAATATGCAGTCCGAACTCGAGGGTGAGGATGACGCCGTAGCCCAGCGCCATATTGGCCAGCCCCGCGACCCCATAGCGCAGAGCCTGTCCCAGAAGCCCGCCATCAGACATGGGCGAGCGTATAGTACTGAGCGCCCAAGGGCAGAGCGGTCATAGCCGGCTCAAGAGGGCGAAGCGCCTTCAGAGGCCCCGGAAAGAAACCCGTGAAGCGCGTTTCAACTTTGGAAAAACCTGCATGGGCCTGCGCCTTGGCGAAGGTGTTCGCCGCAAGGAGTCTGGCGTTCCGGTCAAACGGACAGGTGGCGACGATGTACTGCGTGACGGGATTGATCGGATTATGTTCGAAGATCGCCAGCCGCCCGCCGGGCCGTAGAAGGCGCCTCAATGACAAGAGAATTCTGTCGTGTTCAGTGTGGTCGATATGGTGGAAGACGCAGGCGGAGAAGATCAGGTCAAAGCTCGCTTCCGGAAACGGCGGCGCCTCGCCGTCATACTGGACCAGCTCAGCCACACCCGGGTGAAGACGACCTGCGATCTCCAGGCTCTTGGCGCTGACATCGAGTCCGGTCAGTTTTCCGCCCGGAAACACTCGGGCGAGTTGGGGAAGGCTTGCCCCAATGCCGCAGCCGAAATCCAGCATGGTTTCAGGTTCGGGATAGCGCTTTTGCGTCCAAAGTCGGCGCAGTTCGTCCAGCTTGTAGCGGGCGAAATAGTCCGGCTCCTCGCCGGAGATCTTCAGGTTCTTCTGATGCGTGGCGAGGTATTCCTCGGCAAAGACATCAAATTCGGCAGCGTCCATCAGCTTTTCGCCTCACTGGGCCCAGTTGCGCACGTGATCTCGTCGATCATGTAGAGCGGCCGGCCTTTCGCCTGCATATAGGTCCGGCCGAGATATTCTCCGAAGATAGACAGGCAGACGAGTTGCGCCGTGGAGAAAAATACGACGATGAGCGCCAAACTGGCCCACCCCGGAACGGTTGATCCCGTGATCAAGCCGGCGAGGATATAGGCCAGAAGTCCGACGCCGGCGAACACGCCGATCACGGCCATCAGTGTGGCGAGCCGAAGGGGCGCTGTCGAAAACCCGATCAGTCCATCCGCCGCAAGGCGCACCATGCGCCGCAGCGTGTAGTGCGTGACCCCCGCATGGCGCGCATCTCGATCGTAAAGAAGCTCCGTCTGGCGTCCGCCCAGCCAGGCCACCATCCCGCGAATGAACCTGTCGCGTTCCGGCATGGCGTTGAGTCGATCGACGATACGCCTGGACATCAGGCGGAAATCTCCTGTGTCAACCGGAATATCGTGCTCAGACAAGGTCGCCAGCGTGCGGTAGAACAGGCTGGCCGTGGCCCGCTTGAACGGGCTTTCACCGGCCCGGCGGCGGCGGCGGCCGAACACCACATCGTAGCCTTCGTCGAGCCGCGCAATCATGTCGCCCACAAGCTCCGGCGGGTCCTGAAGGTCCGCGTCGATCACCATGATCCGGTCGCCCCGGACAAGCGACAATCCTGCCGTCACCGCCAACTGATGGCCGTGATTGCGCGAAAGTCGCACGGCGACGATCGTGGCGTGGGTCCGAGCCAACTCAGACATCACCGCCCAGGTCCGGTCACGAGACCCATCGTCGACCATGATCAGCTCATAGTTTTCGCCCACGACCGCAGAGGCCGCAGCGGTCATGCGCGCAACAAAGGCGCCCAGCCCCTCAGCTTCGTTGTAGCAAGGCGCGACGATGCTCAAGGCGTAGGTCGTTGTCATTTGTCGCTCGCCAACCTCCAGGCACGCGCGCAGGCCAGGACGCCAATGCCGCCTCTTCCGTAGTTTCGACAGCCAAAACTCGGATCAAGCGTCTCAAGACGCGGCGGATGACGGATCGCCGCCGTGTCGTGCACACCTCGATCATAAAGCCAGAGAATCACAGCTTGAGGCTCTCGGGCCGCCGCCAGCAGTAACAGATTCGGATCCTCGCCGCTCCGGGCCATGACCGACGTCACAGCCACTGTCGAGCCCGCGCGACGGAACAGAAAGCCGCCCAGTGCATCATACTGTCGAACGGCTTCAACCTTCTGCGCAGGGTGATCCCAGATGAAGACCAGACGGCTTGGGTGAAGGGCCATCAGATCACCGCTCGCGGCCTCAAAGGTGAACGGATGGCGCAGATGACCGGTCACCATCACGGTCCAGAATCCAGACACGGCGGCGGCGATCAGCATCAGGGCCACGACTGCGCCCGACACCACGGATGAAAAGGTCCGGGCCCCCGCCACCAGAAGGAGCGAAATGCCGGGGATGAACGGCGTCACATAGCGAACGGCGAAGCTTGGACGCACTGCGCCAATGACCATCAAGATCACGGTGGCGATGAGCGCGCTGCAGCCCGCCCAGAGGACGGCTTCCGATACTCGCGGCGCGGCTAGTCGCTTGGAAAAACCGACCTTCGTCGCGATGACAAGCATCAGCCCACAAGCCGGAATGGCAAGGTTAAGCCAATGACCGGCTACGAACTGCACGACATCCAAGCCGGTCTCCAGCCTCACGGGCCCATACCAAGCCACGTCAGGCCTTGCGAACTGCGCCAGTCTTGGCGCGTGCCACAGGAGTTCCAAGCCTAAGGGCAGAAACACGAGGGCTGCTGGCCAGGTGCGAAGCGCCGCCTCACGACCGCGGGCAAGATAGATCATCCCTTGAACCGCGCCCAGCATCAGGGCCTGATAATGGGTCAACCCGACGAGGCTGGTCCAAAGAGCCCAATGGACAGCTCGCGACATGTTCGGACGACGCAACAAACCTATGAAGGCGAAGGTCTGCCCGGCTGCAAGAAACGCCAGCAATGTGTAGCCTCGCGCTTCGTTCGACTGCAGCAGACTTTGCTGGCCCACGGCGATCAATGTGGCGAGGGCCAGACGGTCTCGGGTCAGCAGTCCCGGAATGCGCCACCCGGCGACCAGGACAGGCGCGGCCAAGCCGAACAGGAGAGACGGCAAACGCAAGGACGCGTTGGACTCTCCGAACAGGCCGATCCAGGCATGCATGAACAGTGGATACAGGGGCGCGTTTGCATCCAGCCAGATCTGGTCGATTGTCTTACGCCAGGTCGGTTGCCCGGCTATAGCGCCGGTCCAGCATTCGTCGAGCCACAGAGGCGCGCCGGGCATCAGATTGATGCGCGCCAACGCCGATGCGACAAAGGCGATGGCGAAAAGTGAGAGGAACAACCCGTCCCGACGCCTTATTCCCATGCGTCGGAGCGCTCCATCTGACAGCGACCTCAAATGCTGGTCAGCGATCCGGGCCAGCCCGACCCTTTCGGGCGTCGTCACCGACCGATCCTCGCCCGCAAGCGTTCGACGGCCTCTGACCGCGCCGTGAAGACGTAGTCGGGCCTGGTGACACTGACGGGGCCGACACCGGCCGCGGCGAGGGCGGCGGACACGTCGAACAGGTCGCTGCGCTTGACAAGCAAGCCATCCGCACGACGGGCGGCGCCCAGATCGACGTAATGGCTCACGGCGAGTTCAGCGGCGGCGGTCTGGTCACTCGGCCACCTCAGGGCGCACAGGTCGCGCCCATCGGCCCTCGCTTCGACGACCGACATCAGTCGAGTTAGCGTCGCCACCTGGTCCACGGTCCAAGAGATCGCCAGACTCGCCGCCAGATGGGCCTGGCTTCGCAGAATGACTCCGTCCGAGAGGATCTTCAGATTGTTCGCCGACAATGTGGCGCCGCTCGAGGTGATGTCGACGACCAGTTCCGCCGCGCCAGCCGCAGGCGCGCCCTCGGTCGCTCCAAGACTTTCGACAATGCGATAGTCTGCGATCCCATGGTCCGCGAAAAAGCGCCGGGTCTGAACGTGGTACTTCGTGGCGACGCGCAAGCGGCGACCCGTCCGAACCAGATAGGCGTGGGCGACGTCATCGATGTCGATCATCGCGTCAACATCGATCCAGCTCTGCGGCGCTGCGACGACAAGGTCCGCTCGCCCGAAGCCAAGCGCTCGCAACATCATCACCCGCGCGTCAAGGTCTCCGCCGCGTTCACGCAACAGATCCTCGCCCGTGACTCCGAGGTGGACCTCACCGAGATCCACGGACTGAGCGATGTCCCCGGCCGAAAGCAGGCGAACCTCGGCGCCCGGCAAACCGCCGATCCGGGCGCGGTACCCCCGCTCGCCGCCGTCGACCTCAACTTTGAAACCGCAGTCGGTGAGCCAGGCTTCCACCTGCTCCTTCAGACGTCCCTTGGATGGCAGAGCGATGATCAGCGGCGTGGCGCGCGATGGCTCACTCATTGCCCAGCCTCCACGGCTCGCCCGGGACGGATCATGCACCCAACCGCCCCCGGCGCACCACCAAGATGCGCCGGCAACCTGTCATATCGCCCGCCGCCGGCGATGGGTTCGTCTTCGGGCAAGCGAGGGCTCACGATCTCGAACAGCATGCCGTCGTAATAGCCGAACGGACGGACAAACCTTGTCGTGAACCGCATCGCAGACAGGGGGGCGCCGGAGCCGGCGATCAGATCGAGCCGACGCCGCCAATCCTGCAATCCTTGATCAAGATCAGCGCCCGCGTCAGCGCCTAGCGCCGCGACGGCGTCGAGCACGCTGCCCGGTTCCCCGTCCAAATCGGTAAACCTTGTGATCAAATCCGTCTCTGCAGACGTCAGCCTCGGCGCCTGCTCCGCCTGGGTGCGCTCGCGCAATCGTCCGATGATCTCGCCAGCCGTTCGTCCGCCGACCGGCTGGATGCCGGACAGCCGCCAGATCTCCTGCAGAAGGACTTCAGCCTCAGCCTCGGTGGCGCGCACAAGTTGCTCGGCGATCCGACTGCGCGCGCCGCCTTCTCGAGCGGCTTCCGCTAGATGGAGTTCCGCCCTGAACGCCCCCGGGCGTCCAAAGGCGCGCGTCAATCGCTTCGCATGGGCCTCCGCCACGCCCAGCGCATCCAGAAATGCGGAAAAGAGCCCCGGATCGCCCAGTCGAAGAGTGAGGTCTCCGCGCCCTCCCGCCTTGGCCGCCGCCCAGGCGAGGGCCACAACCTCAGCATCTTCCGATGCGGGATCGGAGGCGACGCCGAATTGCTCGACCCCGATCTGAAGAAACTCAGTGGGTGTGTCGGAGCCGCGATCCGCCGCGATAAAGGCCTTGCCTTCATATCGATATCGACCAGAGGCTCTCCCGGACCGAATGTGCTCCATCGCCGCTGCAACGGTAAAGTCTGGGCGCAGAGCCTGCTCTTCCGCCTGTTCGCTCTGAACCACGAACAGGCGCGAGCGCAAGGCCTCCCCTGCGACGTCGAGCAGACGGCTCAGGGGCTGCAGAACCGGTGCGTCGAGAGCCTCACCGCCGAACGCCTCGAACGGGGCGCGGATGGCCGCAAGCCTCGCAGGATCGACACGGCGCTCGGTCGTCATCACGGCCGTTCGCCTTCCAGGATCTTGCGCACGGCCGCAACCATATCTCCCCGTGGAATCGTCTGTTGGCCGGGGCGCTCGTTGCGCCACACCTCGTGGTCCCGCACGCCCGCCGCCAGAGCTCTGCCGAGATCGAGGTCCTTGATCGTGACCGTCCCGCCAGAGATCTCATCACCTCCCAGCATGATCACCGCAGGGGACATTCGACGATCGGCATACTTCATCTGGGCCTTCATTCCGGCTGCGCCCAGATAGACTTCCGCGGCGATCCCGGCCTTGCGCAGCTCGCCCGCCACCGCGAAGTAATCCGCCATATGATCCGCATTGAAAACGATCACGACGACCGGGCCGCGGACCGTGTCGGCGCGCGCCTGTCCGCTCGCCCGCAACGCCGCCGCAAGTCGGCTGACGCCGAAGGAAAAGCCCGTGGCTGGCGTCGTCTCGCCGGTGAACCGGGCGACGAGATCGTCATATCGCCCGCCGCCGCCGATGGATCCGAAACGAATCCGGTCGCCCTTGTCATCTCGTGTTTCCAGCAGCAGTTCGGCCTCGAATACGGCGCCTGTGTAATATTCGAGACCCCGGACGATGGACGGATCGAACAGCGCCTGATCCTCGTCTACGCCCAGGCCCTTCAGGGCCATGTCGATCCGGTCGAGATCTGCAAGACCCTCATCGCCCTGAGGCGAACCTCCGATCACCCCGGCGATGCGATCCAGCGTCTCCCGACGCGTACCGCCGCCCGACTGAACAAACGCGAGGACGGAGGAGATCGCGGGCGCGGCAAGTCCCGCGCCCTTTGTGAAGGCCCCGGAATCGTCCTTGCGGCCTGCGCCCAGCAGAAGCGCAACGCCTTCCGGACCCAATCGATCGAGCTTGTCCACGGCGCGCAGCACGTCGAGCTGTTGAGACGGCGCGGTCGCGCCGGCGGCGGTCAGTAGCCCGTTCAATAGCTTTCGGCTGTTCAGTTTGATGACCGCTGCGCCCCTGGGCAGGCCCGCGGCTTCCAGTCCGGCAACAGCCAGGGATACGATTTCGGCGTCAGCTTCCGGGCGTGCGCTGCCCACCGTATCCGCATCACACTGAATGAATTCGCGGAACCGCCCGGGCCCCGGCTTCTCATTGCGCCAAACAGGGCCAAAGGCGTATCTGCGGAACGGTTTTGCGAGGGTTTCCCAGTTCTGCGCGGCGAACCTCGCGAGAGGCGCGGTGAGATCGTACCGCAACGCCATCCACTGCTCGTCGTCATCCTGCAGCGCGAACACACCCTCATTGGGTCGGTCCGCGTCCGGCAGGAACTTTCCAAGCGCGTCAGCGTACTCAAAGGCCGGCGTGTCGAGGGCTTCGAAACCATACCGTTCATAGACCGCGGAAACCTGCTCGAGAATGCGCCGCTCCACCAGCACATCTCGCGCACGTCGGTCCTGAAACCCTTTCGGCGCGCGCGGTTCCGGTCGAAAGTCTGGGCGATCTGTCATGATGTCTCGAACAGGCTGGGAGGTCTCGGCGGGCTTACCGGATCAAACGAAGTGACGCAACGCAACGAAATGGCCAAGGCCTCAGGATCGGGGCCGGATACATGCGGGCCGGGGATCTGTAAGGCCTTTATAAGTTATTATTGATATGGGATTAGGGCGCAGGAGTGCGAACGCGCGCCGTACGGGGATGCATGACATACTTCTCGACAGTCGCCCGGGAAACCGCGCGGTGGTTCCATCTGGCGCCGAAAGGCCTGATCCGGTTCCTGTGCGTCGGCTTCGGCGGGCTGGCCGTCGACCAGTCGGTGCTGTTTGTGTCCGAGGGCGTCGGAGCACCGTTCAATGTGGCGCGCGCCCTTGCGATTCTGGTCGCCACTTTCGCCACCTGGGCGCTGAACCGCCGTTTCACATTTGCCGAGACCGGAAGGCCCGCTCATTGGGAGGCGCTGAGATACTTCGGCGTGGCCTTCATCGCCCAGAGCGTGAACTACATCGTGTCGGTCGTGCTGGCGGCTCGATACGCTGAACTTCCGCATGCCCTGGTCGCATTCCTGGGCGCCGTCGCCGCGACGTTCTTTTCCTACAGCGGACAACGATTTTTCACTTTTGCGCCGCATCGTTCGGCAGAGGATGAGGCGACGCGCTCACGTGACTGATTCACCCAATCAGAGTTTGGACGTTGACGTTCTGATCATTGGCGCTGGCCCTGCCGGACTGACGGCGGGCTACCTTTTGACCAAGGCCAAGCAACGCGTCACCGTGATCGAGCGGGATCCGGTGTATGTGGGCGGCATCAGCCGAACCGTGAATTACAAGGACTTCCTGTTCGACATCGGCGGGCACCGGTTCTTTTCGAAGTCAAAGGAAGTCGTCGATCTCTGGAACGAAATCCTGCCGGAGGATTTCATCGACCGACCTCGCCTGTCGCGGATCTTCTACGGCGGAAAATACTACGCCTATCCGCTTAAGGCGTTCGAGGCGCTGACCAATCTCGGTGTGTTCACCTCGGCCTTGTGCGTGATGTCCTACGGCCGCGCCAAGCTGTTTCCGGTGAAGGACCCCAAGACATTTCACCAATGGGTCGCCAACCAATTCGGCGAGAAACTGTTTTCGATCTTCTTCAAGACCTACACCGAAAAGGTGTGGGGTATGGACTGCGACGAAATTTCCGCAGACTGGGCGGCGCAGCGGATCAAGGGGCTCAGCCTCGGGCACGCCATCGTCGACGCCCTGGGCCGATCGTTCGGACTGAACCGCAAGCCGGCCGCTACGCTCGGCGAGCAGGGCGGGGTCAAGACCCTGCTGGAAAGCTTCCGCTATCCCCGCAAGGGCCCGGGCATGATGTGGGACACCGCCGCGGGGAAGATCAAAGCCCAGGGCGGCGAGGTGCGCATGGACCGCACGCTGACCCGTTTGGACTGGGACGCATCCGAGAAGGTGTGGACAACGACGATCAGTCGCAGCGATGGATCGACCGAAACACTGCGGTCGCGCCACGTGATCTCGTCAGCGCCGATCACGGAATTATCGGACGCCCTCGGCGCGCCGCTCGCCTCGGCGGACAAAGCCAAGGCGTTGCGGTACCGGGATTTCGTCACTGTGGCGTTGATCACGCGCGCCGGTCGTGGGTTCCCGGACAACTGGATCTATATCCATGATCCGAGCGTCAAGGTCGGTCGCATTCAGAACTTCCTGTCCTGGTCGCCGGAAATGGCGCCGGAAGGCTATGCGTGTCTCGGCCTCGAGTATTTCTGCTTCGAAGGCGACGGCTTGTGGACCTCGCCGGATGCTGAACTGATCGAGCTCGCCAAGCGCGAGATCGACAAGATCGGACTGATCAAGGCAGGGGATGTGATCGACGCGTCTGTCGTGCGCCAGCCCAAGGCCTATCCGGTCTATGACGACGCCTATCAGGCCAATGTCGAGGCCGTGCGCCAGGAGGTCGAAGCCCGCTTTCCGACCCTGCATCTGGTCGGCCGCAACGGCATGCACAAGTACAACAACCAGGACCACGCCATGATGACCGCCATGCTGACGGTCGAGAACATCCTCGCCGGCGAGCGCCGGTACGATGTCTGGCAGGTCAATGAGGATGCCGAATATTCCGAGGCCGGCATTTCCGGCGCGGAAGAGGCCTTGAAGAGCGAACGCCTGGTTCCGCGTCGGGTCGACGCCTAACCCCTTCCTGTTCGAGAACCGACGACCTAAGGACGCATTGTCGAATGTGACGGCGCGCGCGAACCCATGTCCGCGAACGTGTTTTGGTGTCCGGTGCTTCACCCTTGGGGCGGACAAAAAAAGAGGCGGCCCGAAGGCCGCCTCCAAAAAGGTGTTCAGTTTCAGGGAGGATTAGAACTTGTACTTCAGGCCCAGCTCGACCTGCCAGGTGCTGGCGACCTGATCGATCGTCGAGG
>CAIUZX010000005.1 GCA_903903715.1 uncultured Caulobacterales bacterium | reverse complement strand
GGGGGAGACGGGGCGCAACCTATATCAAACGCGTGGGCCTTAGTACTTGTAAGCGATGCCGACCATGTAGGTCGCGCCGCTTTGCGTCTGATTATAGAGATAACGGGCCTGACCGAAGAACTCGGTGTTCTTCTCGTTGGTCAGGTTCACCGCATCGAAGGTCAGCTGGAGCTTCGGCGTCACGTTCCAGAAGGCCGCGGCGTCCACATAGGTCTGAGCTTCATAGCCCTGGGTGTCCGCGCTGACGGCGCCTGACCCATGACTGTCATAGTAGCGGCTGCGGTAATTCATCGAAACGCGCGCGCCGTATTTGGCCGTTTCATAATAGAGCGTCGCGTTGGCGCTGTTCTTGGAAATGCCGGTGAACACTTCCGGCGCGTCCACATGCGTGACGTTGCCGACAAAACCAAGGTTGTTATATGGCGCGGGCAGGAAGAAGAACTGGGTCTGCGCCGCCAATTCGATGCCGGTCAGCGAATGCGAACCCTTAACATTGATGTATTGCGAGAAGTCGTGAATGACCGTGCTGCCGGGAAGGCCTGAAATCGAGCCGCCAAGGCCGACCTGGGCGAGGGTGACCTTGTCGAAGATCTCCTGATTTGAGATGAAGTTGGTGATCTTCTTGTGGAACACGCTGGCGGACAGCAACCCGACCTTGCCGAAATAGTATTCCACGGCGAGATCGAGGGTGTCGTCCTTGAACGGCTTCAGGTTCGGATTGCCGATGGAGGCGAAGACCTGGCCGCTGTCGCTGATCCCGGCGTTACCCTTGGCGGCAAGGGCCCCGAGGCTCGGACGGTTCAGATTCTCGGTGGCCGCAAAGCGCACCAGCACTTCCGGCGTCAGCTCGACCACGGAGTTCATGGCCGGCAGCACGCCGTCATAGGAACCCTTCACATCCGCCGTTCCGGTATAGGCGTAGCTGTTGCCCATGCCGTCATCGTGCTGCAGGCGTCCGGTGCTGTGCGTGTCGGTCTGATAGGCGCGCAGACCGATATTGCCGCGGAAACGCTTGCCCAGAAGGTGGGTGTCCCAGTCCGCCTGGACGTATTCCGATTTGGTTTTCTCGGTGACCTTGAAGACCTGCTCGATGTCCTGAAGCGCGCCGCCCGTTCCATCAGGCTTGGGGCCCATGCGGTGGTACTCTTTGTACTTGGCGAAGGCTTTGGCGTAGTCGCCGATCAACCAGCTGCCGAAGCTGTTCGAGTAAACCGTGGTGATGTCGGCGACAGACGTGCCGCGGGTGACGGCCGTCGTGCCGTTGACATTGCTGTCATAGAAGTAGTTCGCGCCGTCCTGCGTGAAGCTGTGATAGGCCACGCCCGCACGAAGGGTCACTTCCTCGGTCAGCTTGTAGTGACCATTAAGCACCCCCTCCTGCAGGGAGGAGCTGTTGTTGAACGAGCGATAATAAAAGTTGTCCATCGCATAGATCGACGGGTCGGTCAGGTTGGTGCCCGGATAGGAGAAGTTGGCCGAGCGCCCGTCACCCCAGTTGACGATCTGGGCGCCCTTGGCGCGCATGTAGAGCTTGTCGTCGTACGGCGTGTTGTAGAGCGACTTTTCCGCACCCGCATGCCCGTCGAGGGACAGCCGGTCATTCACCTGCCACTTGCCCGTCACAACCGCCTGATTGAGGCGATTGTGGTTCAGTTCGCGGCGGTGCTCAGAACCGAATGTGACATTGCTCGCGTCCGTGTAGGTGGCGTAATTGTTGGCGTCCAGCACGAGCTTGTTGAGTACGGTCGCCGCCTGGAACTGCGCCGGCCAGGGCGAACCCTTGGCGCCGTCGAGGATCGTGGACCCCTTGCCGTTCAACGGCCGGGTGGCGAGGTGCAGCTCGTCCCGGTGCGTGGTGAACTCACTGTGCAGGACATCGAGGGTCAGAAGCATCTTTTCCATCGGTCGCCATTGCATCGCGCCGGTCAGGCCCAGACGCTCGAGCTTGGCGTTCCAGGACGACATGCGGTTGCCGTCCGCGAAATAGAAGGTCTGGTTCGGATCGGTGAGCTTGGCCTGCATCGCAGAGCTCAGGTGGGAGATGTCGAGGCCTTTTCCGATCAGAGACTGGAAATCGGAACCCGTCACTTCGGAATAATTGTAGTCGTTATGGCCTTGCTCCGTCGTCTCCCGCTTCGCGTAGGCGATCGAGACGGCGACGCCGAACTTGTTGTCCCAGTTGCGGCTGAGGAGGCCGACGATGCGGGGCTGGGTGTCCTTGGTGTACTCGTTGGTGCCCAGCTTGGTGGTCAGGGCCGCCTTCATGCCCGGCTCGTAGTCCAGGGGCTTGCCGGTGAAGAGGCCGACCGTGCCGGCCATGCCGCCCTCGTTCTGGGACGCCTGGAAGGTCTTTTCGACTTCAGCCTTGGAGAAAAGCTCCGACGCGAAGATGTTGAAGTCGAAGGCCCGGTCGCGGGAGCGCTGACCGCGGCTGTCCTGCGCGGAGTCGACGTTCCCCAGAACTTCCATACCGTTGAGCTGGACGCGGGAATAATCAGGGCCGAGGCCGCGCAGCGAGATCCGACGTCCTTCGCCCGCTTCACGGGTGATCTGGACGCCCGGCAGACGCTGGAGGCTCTCAGCCAGGTTCAGCTCGGGGAACTTTGCGATGTCGTCGGCGACGATGGCGTCGACCTGGATGGTCGAGTCCCGCTTGATGGTCCGGGCTTCGCTCAGCGAACGACGATAACCGGTGATCACCACCTCGGTCACGGTGGAGTCGCTCGCAGGCGGGCTGGACGCCTGCTGCGCCAGCGCTACGGCCGGAACGGCGCCCGCGACCATCGCCGACACCGTGGCCAGCAAGACCGTCTTCAAATTCGGGCGCGCGGCCTGAACCAAAATCCCGTTCGACATAAAGTTCCCCTCCAACTGGTCTGGACCATCCGATTGAACCAGCCTTAGGCAACAGGGCGATGACACATTCATGTCTAAATCAAAATTTGCATGCACCTTAATCGCGAATAATCATGGTTCGGATGATTTTACAGACAATCAGGCTGATTTTCCAAGGCTGATATCAGTGAAAATGAGCGCGATGCATGCCGTATCCTGGCGATATGTGAATGAATTGTGACGTTACAAGTGTGCAAATATATCCTTCATTCGAACGTATATTTCCAAATGCGACAGTCTGCCTGCTCGAATACCATTGCACATTGAATTGGATTAAAGCGCTCAACCGAGAGGGACCTCGATATAGCAGCCGAATTCCGAGACGAAGTTGACGGAAATGCAGCAGTGCACCCGCCCCTGCCGGTTGTCGAAACTGGCGCGCGCGGCGGTGGGAAACACCGGCTGATGCCACACACCCGGGTCGATATGGACACCGAAAGATCCGTCGAAATGGAACGCGACGAAGTCGTCCGGCGACACATCGTCACCGGGCGGCGCGAGCAGCGCCACGAACGCAGCGGCGTCCCGCGGACAGAAGATCTGGCCGCCGTCGGGGTGATAGTTCGCCTCATGCGTGAAGATCCGCCGCACATCGGACGGCGCACGATCCTCGGACGCGGACGCCGGATCTGCGAACCATCCGGTGATATAGCTTCGGCCGACGGCGTGATTGACCGCATGCATCACCTCTCCGCGCCGCTCCATCTCAAAGCGATCCTCCACAACGCCGCCCTCGGCCCCGGTCCCGGGAACAACAGGTCGCCAGCCGGGCTGAGGCCAGGTCACAAGGGTCACGTCACCTTCGCTGAAATCCGCCACGAGATGACCATAGCCCTGCAACGACTCCGCCGTCGCGACCACCAGCGGCGCGCGATGCGCGCGAACGTCGCCCGCCGCGATGGACGGCAGGGCGGAAAGGTCGATCTCTGCGAAATTCGAAAGCATGTGCGAGGCTGGGGTCGAAGTCATTACGAGGGGTTCTGTTGCGCCTTGTGCGACTGGCGTTGTTCGTCTTCATCGTCCATCGGCTCGCCGCCCTTGATCTTTCGCCAGTCGAAGCCCTTGCCGAACTTCTTCATCGCCACCTTCGGATCAAAAACCCTGGGGTCCACGGGCAGCGCGTCATAGGGCGTGAAGTCCGGGGTCGAGGTGAAGAAATCCGACAACAGATTGGCCGCGGCGTCGAACTGATTGACCGGCGGCAGGTCAAGGATCCGGTACATGGTCTTCAGCACCGCGCCGAAATTGGCGTGCGCATGCGAGACGTAGCCCTTCTTGATCCACGGCCCCGCCATCATGAGGATCGAGCGGTGCGCGTCGACGTGGTCGACGCCGCCCTGCGGGTCGTCCTCGACGATGACCACCGCCATCTCCTTCCAGTAGGGGGTGTGTGACAGGAACTGCAGGAACCGCCCGAGCGCCAAATCATTGTCGGCCATGAAGCTCTCGCGATACGGATAGCCGTCATCCTCCCGCGTGTCCGCCATGTGATCGTTGGGGATCTGAATGGAGATGAAGTGCGGGAAGGCTTCCTTGCCGCTGAGGTACTTGTCGGTGACTTCCTTTTCGAACTGATCCATCCGCAACTGGTCGGGAATGTTCAGATTGAACCCGGCGTATTCGTTGGACGTTCTTGACCACTCGGCGCGGGACATGGGGTAGATGACCGGCATGCGCAGGCCGGTGTCGGTGTGGCCGGCGTCCTCGTGCACGCCGGCGAACTCGTCGCTCTGCCCGTAGGAGCGGAACGACACACCGTGGCGGTCGAGGTGCTCCCACAACCCGCCGATCTGGTTGTAGTCCTCGGGATCTATGCCGCCGGAGCTGTCGGGGAACCTCCGCCCGGGCGCGGAGGAGAAGGCGTTCCAGTCCTTGGAGACGGCCGTGTTCGACTCCATCCAGCCGTTCGGCACCACGCCCATCATCCAGCGATGTCCGTGCACAGAGGCGTCGGAGTCGCAGAAGAAGTTGTCGGATAGCGCCCAACGACGGGCGATCTCCTGATGGTTGGGGCTGATCAGGACCTGATGCAGCACTGAGCCGTTCAGCGCGCGCAGATCGACCCGCCCGAGGCGCGCAATCGTGGGATCGCCGTTGACCCCCGGAAACTGGCCGAACACGTCGTCGAAGGTCCGGTTCTCCTTGGTCACATAGATGATGTACTTGATCGGGCTCTTGCGCAGTCCGACGGCCGCGGGGACCGGGCTCTTCGGGTCGTCGGTCACCACCGCCTCCCGGAACGTGTTGGCCTTCACCCGCTCCGTATCTACGGCAAGCTGCCGCGCGTCCGGCGTCGGGATCACCTGGAACAGGCCCAGTTGCACGTCGCCGACATACGTGCCCTGCGGCGGCTTCTTGAACCCCGCGCCGCCATTCGGTCCGGCCCCGTAGCCCCGCGCGGAGGTCACGAACAGCTTCGCGCCGTCGCGTGACACAGCAATCCGGGTCGGTCCCCAGCCTGTGGGAATATAGCCCAGCACCTTGCGCTCTGCGGTGTCGATCACCGCCACGGCGTTCAGGGTCAGCGCCGCCACATAGAGCCGCCGCCCGTCGGGGCTTAGGGCCAGGTGAAATGGCATCAGCCCCCGCTGCCGGTCGAGGCGGGGATCGAAGGCGAGGCGGATATAGCCGGCGATGCGGTTCGACGCCCGGTCGATGATGGCGATCGAGTCATTGGTGGCGTTGGACACATAGGCGAGCGTCTTGCCCACGGCGACGCCATTGGGGCTGGCCCCGCCGATGGTCTTCAGCCCTTCCACCATCTGGCCGATCTGGAAGCCGGGCTTCAGTTTCGCCACCACCGTCTGGGTCGCGAGATCAACGGCGTAGACGCTCATCGCCTCCGGCGCGTCGGTGGACCCAAGACCCGGCAGACGCCGGCCGTCCGGCAGGGTCAGGCCCTTCTCCGCCTCCTCCGAGGGAATAGCATAGGGTGCGAAGTGCAGCATCTTCGTGTCCCCATTATCGGGGGTCACGCCGGGCACGAGCGGGTATTCAAAGAGGCCGACGTTACCGACATAGGCGGTCCGGCCGTCCGGGCTGAGACCGAGGCCGAGCGGCAGCCGACCGACCTTCACCGATCCAAGAATGTGACCCGTGGCGCGGTCGAGGGTGACCAGGCGATAGTTCGCGCGGTCAAGCACATAGAGCTTCGCGCCGTCCGGGCTCATCGCCATGTCGCCCGCGAGGCTGTCCTGGTAACGGACGCCGCCGAACTCGCCGTCGAGCTTGTATTCGCCGATCCGCACCAGCTTTTCAGCGTCCATCAGCGTGACGGCGCCGCTCTGGTCCTGGGAGAGATAGACGGTGCGCCCGTCCGGCGAGAACACCGCGCCCATGAAGCCGCCGCTTTCAACCACCGCCGGGAGGGATCGGTCATAGCTCGGCAGACGAACTGGATGCGCAAGATCATCGAGGCGCACCACGGTCACGGCGTCATTGTGCAACAGCACAGCCGTCTTCTCGTCCGGCGATATGGCGAGGCCGTAGGGCTTGTGAGTCACCTGCACGGCGCCCCCGGCCGGCGTGATCAGACGACCGCTCGGCAGGACGCTGACATCCCCCGGAGCGACGCGGGCCGGCGCCACATCCGTCGGCGCGAAGAGATCCCGGATCGGCGCGGCGGTTGCGCCGCCGGCGACCAGCACAAGGAGCGCCGCCAAGACCCTGAACGCCATCGCAACCCCCGCAAGACCCGGAACCCGAAAATGGATTCGCACTTGGACTAGACCAACCCTGCAACACTGACGCGACATAATCACGACACTCGGCGCTCACGTCACCGGCCTCGGGTGAGATCGCAGCGCGCGTGGGGCGACGCTTGACAAGGCGGCGATTCTTGGACGCCTCTTCGGGATGAGTGTTTCCAAGGCGAGAAGCAGCCGCTTGACCAGAACTGCGCCTCCGGCCGCTGTCCCGCGCAAGCCGAAAACCTCGGCTGTCGTCGCCGCGCCCTGGTGGAGAAGCCCGGTCGCCCTGGACGACACGCCCCACTACATCGCGCTGCGGGACCTGATCGCGCACCGAATCGAAGCCGGCGAGCTGCCCCGCGGCGAGAAGCTGCCGTCAGAGCGCCAGCTTCAGGACGGCGCAGGGATCGCCCGTGGCACGATCCGCGAGGCTCTGTTCCAGCTGGAGGCCGAGGGCCTGATCTACCGCCGGGACCGCAGCGGCTGGTATGTCTGCCCCGAACCCGTGGTCTACGATCCGACCCGCTGGGCCGGGTTCATGACCTATGTGGCGGAGCAGGGTCGCCGCCCAGAAACCCAGACCCTCTCGACGGTTGAGACGCCCGCGGGGGAACATGGACGCCAGCTCGGCGTCACGTCTTCAGCGCTCGTCTATCTGATCACCCGAAGACGGCTGGTCGACGGCCGGCCGGTTCTGGTCGAGCGCATCATGGTCAATCCGAAGCTGGCGCCGAACCTTTACGGATTTTCGCTGGACGGCTCGCTGACGCGGAT
>CAIUZX010000004.1 GCA_903903715.1 uncultured Caulobacterales bacterium | reverse complement strand
CAAATCGGCTCATGACGCTGGGCGTTTGGCCCTATATAGCAAAGGGATGGCGCGCACCCCCTCCACCACGACACAAGCCTTCCTGGTGGGCGGCCTCGGGATCGGCCTCTATTCGGTGATGGACGCCCTGATGAAGGGCCTCGCCATATCGCTGGGCGCCTATAACGCCGCCCTCTGGCGCGGCCTGTTCGGCATCGTCTTCACCGGCGTGGTCTTCCTGACCAGCCGCCCCCGGATACCGCCCGCTGCGGTGATGCGCCTGCATGTCCTGCGGGGCGTGGTGGCGTCGGTGCTGGTGTTCCTGTTCTTCTGGGGCGTGGCGCGCCTGCCGCTGGCGGAGGGGGTCGCCCTGTCCTTCATCGCCCCTCTGATCACCCTCTATCTCGCGGCGGTCATGCTGGGGGAGACGGTGACCGGCCGGGCGGTGGCGTGCAGCGTCATAGGCCTCGTCGGCGTCGGCGTGATCCTCGCCGGTCGGCTGGGCGGCCCGCACGCAAAGGACGCAGGGCTGGGGGCGCTGGCCGTGCTCGTCTCGGCGGCCTTCTACGCCTACAACCTGATCCTGCAGCGTAAGCAGGCGGGCCTCGCCCCACCGCGGGAGAGCGCCTTTTTCAACACCCTGTTCATGTCGGCGGCCCTGCTGCTGGTCGCGCCGGTCGCCGGCATGAGGGTCCCGCCGCCCGTCGAGGTCCCCGCCCTGATCGCCGCCGCCGTGTTCGCCGCCGGGGCGTCCGTCACCGTCTCCTGGGCCTATGCGCGGGCGGAGGCCAAGGTGCTGGTGGTGCTGGAGTATACGGCCTTCATCTGGGCCGCCCTGTTCGGCCTCGTCATCTTCCACGAGCCGGTGACGATCACCACCCTTCTGGGCTCGGCCCTGATCGTCGCGGGCTGCGTCCTCTCCGCCTGGTCGGAGCAGCGTCACGCCGCCGCAGCCCAGGCCGAAGTCGGCGTGTAAAACGGTTAAGACGTTGATGTATCTCTCAAAATGCGAGCTAACATTTCAGCTCACATATGAATTATTGCCGTTGTCCTGACGCTCCGCGCCTCTATATCGCAAGCTCGATCGAGATTTGATCTCGAACAAGTTCTTGTGGGGCGAGTTTCTATGCATCGGGTTTTGTTGACGGCGGTCTCCGGCGCCGCACTTTTGTTTGGCCTTCAGGCGAACGCCGCCGAGACGGCCACAGATACGGTCAGCGCCGTGGTGGTGCAGGCCCGCGATCCCGCCGGCCTTCTGGAGCGCCAGCCCAACGGGACGGTGCTGGGCCTCGACAAGGCCCTCCTCGACACCGCCCGGCAGGCGAGCTTCGCCAGCGCCGAGACCCTGTCGCGCTACGGCGTGGACAGCATCAACGACCTGACCGCCGTCTCGCCGGGCGCCTTCACCGACAGCTATTACGGCGTCGCGGGGGCGCTGAACCTGCGCGGTACGCTGGCGGAGACCTACTTCCGCGGCTTCAAGCGCATCGAGAACCGGGGCACCTATCCGACGCCGCTCGGGGCTGCGGACCGGGTGGAGATTGTGCGGGGACCGGCGAGCGCCTTCATGGGGCCAAGCAAGGTCGGCGGCTTTTTGAACTTCACGCCCAAGTCGGCCCGTAGCGGCCACGGCTTCGTCGACCGGCCGGAGGGGTATGTCGAGGTCGAGGGCGGTTCCTATGACCGCAACCGCCTGTCGGGGGGCCTCCTGGTTCCCGTCCGGGCCGGGTCGGTGGAAGGCGGCGTCGCGCTCTATGGCGAGGCGGAGGCCGACCACAGCTATTATCACGGCATCTATCCCCGCCATCAGCTCGTGCAGATCACGGCGGACTTCGAGCTCGGCGGCGGCTGGTCGGCTGAGGGCGATGCGATGGTCTACCACTCGGAGGGCGCCGTGCAGACGCCGGGCTGGAACCGGGTGACGCAGAACCTGATCAACAATGGGACCTATCAGGCCGGGCGCAACACCGTGCTCGTCGACACAAATCACGACGGGCGCCTCGGTCACGCCGAAGCCGACGGGTCGGCGGGGGCGGGCGCCGGGCTGATCGCCGCCTATTTCGGCTTCACCCCAGGCGTTGATCCCCGTTTCCAGCTCAACACGGGCGTGAAGACGGTGACGCTCAGCCCACGGACAGTGTTCGTGTCGTCTGCGGACTTTTCCGACACCGACACCCGCACCCTCTACGGCGCCCTGTCGCGGGGCCTGGGCGAGGGGACGAAGCTGAAGCTCGAGCTCTTCTACGACGACCTGAAGAACCAGCGCTTCGTCTCCTATGGGTTTCCCGCCGACTATGACGCCCATGTCCTCGAGGGGCGCGCGAGCCTCAGCGTCAAGCGGGACCTTGGCGAGGTGCGCACCGACAGCCTGATCGGCGCTGGCATTCGCGCCTATTCGGGTACGGCGAAGGAGAGCTTCAACGCAGGCTACCTGTCGCTGGACCGGCGGGACTTAAGCTTTGGACCGACCGCGACGGACGTGTTCGCGGACCCCTTCCACGATGCGTCGGTGAGCTGGGAGACGGCGGTCACCAGCCGCTGGCGGGACGCCGGGATCTTCGGCCTGACGGACCTGAGCTGGAAGAGCCTGAACCTGACCCTGGGCGGTCGCTATGACGATTTCCAGGTGACCAGCCGCGACGACGGGACGGTGGTCTATGGCGCCACGCGCGGCCAGTCGTACGAGAAGGGGGGCGGGGACTTCAGCTATACGGCGAGCCTGTTCTGGCATGGGCCTCTCGGCCTCAGCCCCTATGTCACCTCCGCGCGGACCGTGTCGCTGGAGATGAACCAGGCGGGGGGCGTGGCGCCCCAGCTCGTCGCCTATGGCGGCTGGCGGACGGCGTCGGTGCTGGCGGAGGCGGGGGTCAAGCTTCGCCTGTTCGACGACCAGCTCACCGGCTCGCTGGGCTTCTATCGCCAGACCCGCACCCGCCTCGAACAGGGGCAGGCGGTGGTCGGCACCTTGGGCAAGGGGGTGGAGCTGGAGCTGCGCTGGCTGGCGTCGAAGAACTTAAGCTTTACGTTCGCGGGTAACATGCAGCGCACCACGGTGATGGGCCCCGACACCGGCTTCATCGTCATCCCCTCGACCTCGGCGGGGATCAGCGGCGTGAACGGCTATGGCGGCGCCTATGCGGTCTATTCGACGTCCCAGCTTCGCCCGGGGTCCTATGACAACAGCCTGATCCCGCACGGGGTGGCGAGCCTCTACGCCCTCTATACGACCGACAAGATGAGCTTTGGCCGCGCCGGCGTGACCCTTGGCGTGACGCACGTGTCGAAGACGGGCTCCATCCTGCCCGGCGGCTTCCAGCTCCCGTCCTACGAGACCGCCAATGCGTCGGCCTTCCTTGAGCACGGGGCGTGGAAGATCGCGGCCAATGTCGACAATCTGGCGGACGCCCGCTACTTCACCCCCGTCGCCGACGTCTACGCCAATGTCGCGGCCCTGCCCGGCGTCGGCCGGACCTGGCGGCTGTCCCTGAAGCGGAGTTTCTGATGGCGCAAACGCCCGCGACCGAAGCGCCCGTTGCAGAAGCGCCAAGCGCGGCAGGGGGGCGGGCGTGGCTGTCGCTGGGCGCCCTTGGCCTGTTGTTCTTCCTGATCACGGCGGGCACCTTCACGTCCCTGGGCGTCGCCCTCCCGGACATGGTGGCGAGTCTGCACTGGACGTGGAGCGAGGCGGCGCTGGGCTACACCCTCTTGGCGTTGAGCTGCGGCCTGACCAGCCT
>CAIUZX010000003.1 GCA_903903715.1 uncultured Caulobacterales bacterium | reverse complement strand
GTCAGGATCGGCCTGCCCCCCGGCCAGTGCGGCGAGGCGTGTCGCGAAGCAGGCCTTCGCCTCCCCCTCGAGCACAATGAAGCGCCAGGGAAACAGCTTGCCGTGATCGGGCGCCCGGGCGGCGAGGCGCAGAATGGCGTCGAGCTCCTCCGCTTTTGGGCCGGGGGCGTGCAGGGCCTGCGCCGAGGCGGAGCGCCGGTGAGCGATCTGGGTCAGGAACGGCGCCTCGGGGGGCGTGTAGACGGTTGCGCCGAACTCCGGCGCCGGGGGCGGCATTTCGCGCATGGGAGGGGCTGTTCCAGGGGGTGGGGAGGAGCCCCCGGTCTATCCCGCGCCGCGCGCCGGGTCAAAGCGTAGCGGGCCATAGACAGGAGCGGCGCGGCCTGTCAGGAGCCACGTGATCACAGGCGGTAACGGATTTCTATCGATGCCCGAGACGTCGAAGTTCAACTGGCCCGCGCCCACGGGCCCAAACTGGCGGCGGAGCGCGCCGGAGCGCCTGCTCGACAATCCCTATTTCGCCGTGGACCGCTACGCCGCCGTCGCGCCGACGGGACTGGAGGCGACGTACTGGGTGCAGAACTTCAAGAATCTGGCCGTCGGCGTGATTCCGTTGCACCCGGACGGGACCATCACCCTGGTCGGCCAGTGGCGGTTTCCGGCGGACCGTTACAGCTGGGAGCTTCCCGAAGGCGGCGTGCCGGCGGGGGAGGCGGCGCTCGACGGCGCCAAGCGCGAACTGAAAGAAGAAACGGGGCTTCTGGCGGAGCAATGGCGACATATTCTGTCGATGCAGCTCTCCAACGCCTCTTCCGATGAGTTGGGGCATGTGTTTCTCGCGACGGGCCTCAGCGCCGCAGAAACGGATCCGGACCCGACGGAGTTTCTGACCCCCGTCCGCGCGCCGTTCGGCGCGGCGCTGGCGGCGGTGCTGTCCGGCGAAATCCTCGACGCGATGACAGTGGCGGGCGTGCTTCGGCTGCACCATATGGCGGTGACGGGGGCGCTGGCGCCCGAACTCGCCTCCGCAGTTCTCGCGACTGTGGTAGGCTGAGCGTGACTGTGGACCGGAGGGACCGGACATGACGCATCTTGAACTCGTTTCGCAGCGCCGCACGGACACCGTGTTCGACGCCCTTCGCGTGGAAGCCGAAGCCGCCGCGCGCAGCGAGCCCATGCTGACAAGCCTCCTCAACGCGGTGATCCTGTCTCATGGGGATCTCGCCTCGGCGCTCGCCTATCAGCTCGGCCGCAAGGTGGGGGAGGCCGATGTCGGCGCCCTCAGCGTCCGCGATCTCGCCGCAGCGGCCTATGCGGATGATCCGGGCCTGATCGAAGCGGTGGAGGCGGACATGCAGGCGGTGTTCCAGCGCGACGCCGCGGCGCGCGGATATTTGCAGCCTTTCCTCTTCTTCAAGGGCTTTCTTTCGCTGCAGACCCATCGCATCGCCCACAGCCTCTGGCGGCAGGGGCGGGTGACGCTCGCCTTTCATCTGCAGAGCCGGGCGTCGGAGCTGTTCCAGGTGGACATCCACCCGGCGGTGCCGATCGGCAAGGGCGTGTTCCTCGACCACGGCACGGGCATCGTCATCGGCGAGACCGCGACCATCGATGACGGCGTCTCCATGCTGCAGAACGTCACCCTCGGCGGCACGGGCAAGCAGGGCGGCGACCGGCACCCGAAGATCGG
>CAIUZX010000002.1 GCA_903903715.1 uncultured Caulobacterales bacterium | reverse complement strand
CGCCCTTCATCAGCACCGCCTTGGCGCCCATGGCCAGCAGGTCCTGCGCGGCGGCGCGCATGTCCGCCTCGCTTTCCACCCTGCGGCCGGTCAGTGCGGCGGCTTCCGGGGCGTTGGGGGTGAGGAGGGTTGCGAGGGGGATCAGGACTTCCCGCAGCGCCGCCAGCGCCGTGTCGGCAAGCAGGGGGTGTCCGCCCTTGGCGATCATGACGGGGTCGATGACGGTCGGAAGCCTCGCTTCGCTGAGCCAGGCGGCGACGGCGCGAACCACCTCCGCCTCCCCCAGCATGCCGGTCTTGACCACGTCGACACCGATGTCGCCCTGCACCGCCCGGGCCTGGGCGATCACCATATCCACCGGTATGGCGTGGACACCCGTGACCCCCAACGTGTTTTGCACCGTGATCGCCGTCACAGCGGTCGCGGCATAGGCGCCGAAAGCGGTGATCGTCTTGATGTCGCCCTGTATGCCCGCGCCGCCGCCGGAGTCGGAGCCGGCGATCACCAGCACCCGGCCGATCATGCCTGCGCCCCTTCGAACGTCGACCAGACGGTCAGCGCCTGCGCCGTCTCGGCGACATCATGCACGCGCACCATGGCGCAGCCCGATCTTGCGCCCCACAGCGCCGCCGCGAGCGACCCGCCAAGCCGCGCGTCCGGGCCTGGAGAAGACTTGTCGAGCGCGGCGATGAAGCCCTTGCGGCTCGCGCCCAGCAGCACCGGATATCCCATCGCGCAGAGTCTCCGCAGAGCGCCCATCAGGGCGACATTGTGCGCCAGCGTCTTGCCGAAGCCGATGCCGGGGTCGAGCCAGATCCGCGCCTTCGCAACGCCCGCCGCCTCCGCCGCCGCAGCGCGGGCGAGGAGGAAGGCCTCCACCTCCGCCACGACGTCCTCGTACTGCGGGGCCGCCTGCATGGTCTTTGGCGCGCCCTGCATGTGCATGAGGATGACGTCGCATCGGGACTCTGCGGCAAAGGTCATGGCGCCGTCGTCGGCGAGCGCGCTCACGTCATTCCAGATCGTCGCGCCTGCGGCGAGCGCCGCCCTGGCGGTTCCGGTCCTTCGGGTGTCGATGGAAATGGGCCGGTCGGTCAGGCGGCTGAGCCGAGCTATCACCGGCTCGGTGCGCGCGATCTCTTCAGTTTCGCTGACGGGATCGGCGCCCGGGCGGGTGGACTCCCCGCCGATGTCCAGCACGTCCGCCCCTGCCGCGACGAGGCGGAGCCCGTGCGCCACCGCCGCATCCGGGTCAAGGGCGCGGCCGCCGTCGGAGAAGCTGTCCGGCGTGACATTGACCACGCCCATGATCAGTGGGCGCCGCCGCGTCGGATCTGCGGCGAGGTCGTTCAGCGTCACCGAAAGCCGAGCCCGGATCAGGCCGGCTCCGGCGCTGCGCCGCCGCCGAGGTCGGGCGCGGGGTGGGTGATCGGAACGCTGACGCTCGGCGCCGGCGGGCGCTTGTCGTCCGGCGTTTCGCGAACCGGCGGAATGCCCTTCAGGAGATTGATGATCTCGTCGCCGGACAGGGTTTCGAACTCCAGCAGCGCCTTGGCCAGCACGTGCAGGTCGTCCAGCCGCTCCGTCAGGATGCGCTTGGCCTCGTCATGGCCGTGCTGCACCAGACGGCGCACTTCGGCGTCGATCTTGCGCGAGGTTTCCTCGGAGATGTTCTGGGTGCGGCCCATGCTCATGCCCAGGAACACCTCGTCCTGGTTCTCACCGTAGGCCACGACGCCCAGCTCCTCGGAGAAGCCCCAGCGGGTCACCATCATGCGCGCCAGACGCGTCGCCTGCTCGATGTCCGAAGAGGCGCCGGAGGTCACGTTGTCCTTGCCGAAGATGAGCTCCTCAGCCACCCGGCCGCCCATCATGATGGCGAGGCGCGAGGTCATCTGCTGGAACTTCATGGAGTAGCGGTCGCCTTCGGGCAGCTGCATCACCATGCCCAGCGCACGGCCTCTCGGAATGATCGTGGCCTTGTGCACAGGGTCTGAAGAGGGGACGCTGAGCGCGAGGATGGCGTGGCCGCCCTCGTGATATGCGGTGTTCTTCTTCTCTTCCTCGCTCATGGCCATGGACTTGCGCTCGGCGCCCATCATGACCTTGTCCTTGGCGTCCTCGAAGTCGCTCATGCTGACCATGCGCCGGTTGCGGCGGGCGGCCATCAGTGCGGCTTCGTTGACCAGATTGGCGAGGTCGGCGCCGGAGAAGCCGGGGGTGCCGCGGGCGAGGGTGCGCACATCTACGTCCGGGCCCAGGGGCACGTTGCGCATGTGCACGCGCAGGATCTTCTCGCGCCCGCCGACATCTGGGTTCGGCACCACGATCTGACGGTCGAAGCGGCCGGGACGCAGCAGGGCCGGGTCGAGCACGTCCGGACGGTTCGTGGCGGCGACGAGGATGATGCCCTCATTGGCCTCGAAGCCGTCCATCTCCACCAGCAGCTGGTTGAGGGTCTGCTCCCGCTCGTCATTGCCGCCGCCGAGGCCTGCGCCGCGGTGACGACCGACGGCGTCGATTTCGTCGATGAAGATGATGCAGGGGGCGTTCTTTTTCGCCTGCTCGAACATGTCGCGCACGCGGCTCGCGCCCACGCCGACGAACATTTCCACGAAGTCGGAGCCAGAAATG
>CAIUZX010000001.1 GCA_903903715.1 uncultured Caulobacterales bacterium | reverse complement strand
CTTCGCCGGCAAATATGGCTCTCCAATAGGAGATCGGGCCAAACTCAAGTTTAGCCGACCCAAGGTCTGGCTCGCTTAGCCAAACCCCACCATCGAAACGCGCTTCCGCATCCGGAACCTTCAGCCGCTGAAGGACCAGTTGGTTCAATGCTGCGGCCTTCTTGCCGTCAGTGTCGCCGCACTTTAATGTGGGGGTCTCGTCGGAGTAATTGAGCGGCAGATGGGCCGCATGATACGTCGGCTGGCCCGAGGCGCTGACCAGCTCGTGCCCCATCTCTGCATCAGTCCGTAAAAGCCCGCTTGACGTGTCAGCCCGCCAGTAGTCCTGCAGCGAGGCCGGTCGGCTAATTCCCGCCGTCGTCGGTCGATCAGCGCTTTGTTTCGACTTGCCGTATATGCGACCCGTCCAACTCTCAACTGCATACTCGCGGTCGCCTTCGGAGATGATGAGCCAGCCGACCCACCGCTCCTTGGCGAGACCCTCCCAAGTGAAGTCTGCCTCCCGCCAACGCTGCCAAGCGTCTGCGATCAGCTTTTCCTTATCTGGCGCTTCAGCCATCTCGCCCGCTCCCCCGCGTCGATTGGTTAACCAATAGTTGACGCGGCCCGCGGGAGGAAGGGCGTTCGCGGTATGGGGGTGGCGTTGCGCGAGTGATGTGCACGTTGGACCGACCCACTCAGACGATGGATATGGTCTACCAAGTAGACTATAATGACCTCCTTTGGATCGGGGGGGTGCGACCAATGGGCGGAATAGGATCAGGTCGTCGCCGCACAGCCAATCGCGGCTACCTAGAGAACGCGGTGGTGCTCGACCTGCGGGTCTTGAGGCAACGCGGCGCGCTGCGGCCATACTACATCACCACCGGCGCCATGGAGGCCACAGGAGCCACGAGGAAGCCCTTCTGCTGGACCTGCAGCCTCGACCTCTCGGATCCCGCCTACGGCGTCCTGTGCGTCACTGTGGGCCATTCGGGCCAGCCCAAGACCCACCGCATCCATCTGATCGGCGTAGAGTGCCGGTTCGGCGGGTGGCGGTACTTCGCCATCTGCCCCGTGACCCGCGCACGGGTGCTGAGGCTCGTCTACGTGGATGGGCGTTTCATGAGCCCGAAGGCGGCGAGGTTGACCTACCGGACGCAGGGCATGGATCGCCTAACGCGGCTAAACTACGCCCGCTCCAAGGCCGAGGCGCAGGCGTTTGGGCGGCGAGGCTGCCCGAGGCCGCGGGGCCGGAACCGGGAGCGTCTCGAGGCCCGGTATGAGGTCGCCGAGGCTAGGTTCGAGCGAGAGTGGGTAGCGGGGGCGGAGAGGATGTTGGAGAAAAGTCCAACGACAGTCAGGTCGAGGAATTTCGACCGAGAGTAGACTAACGAGTCGAATCCAAGAATAGGGTAGTGACGCACCAACGCGTACGGGGGCAGAAACATGAAAAATCTTAGGCCTGTTGCGGCCGCATTGGCTTGCGTCGGATTGGTGGCGTGCGCCCAAGCATCCGGCGACGTGCGCCCATCCTACATCCCTGCGACGACTTATGCTTCTTACTCGTGCGACCAATTGTTGCCCATGATGCTAGACGTGCAGAACAAGGTGATGGTCGTTTCAGGTCAGCAGGACTACAAACGGAAGGTGGACCAATCCGCGACAGGCGTGGGCATCGTCCTCCTCTTCTGGCCCGCCCTGATCGCGATGCCCCTTACCGCCGATCACAAGCAGGAACTCTCACAATTAAAGGGGCAGTATGAGGCCATCGGCCGGGCGATGGAGATCCGTCAGTGTCAAATGGCGTCCGCCGGGAACGTGGCGGCGGTCCAGCCCGCACCACCCGCCGCTCAATCCTCGCAACCGAGCAATACTTCGGCCGCTACTACCGCCCCGACACGGACAATTCCCGCCACAAGCCCCTCGAGCTCTCCATTCGGGCCACCGCGACCATGAGCCGGCCGCTCTGAAGATATTGAATTCTCAACAAGCCCGAAGACTTCTCAGGCCGCGACCGGCACCCAATCCATAGTGGGTCAAATGAGCATCATCGGGATTTGCTAAGCACTGTGGCTGCCGCTCCCCGGCTTCCCCTCGAGGGCGGCGCAACTTTCCTTAGCGCCGGCAGCGCTCGGCAGCGGCTGATTGCGCGCGGGGTGTTTTTCTAACGGCAGTCACCTTATGGGCGATTTTGATAGCCAACTCGACACTTCCTGCGCACTGTCACAAAACCGACACTCTGCTTTCAAAGATCTCATGCACAGCCACCATGACCTACCGGAAGTCGCTTGGAATACTCTCGCGTTCATAGGGTCGTGTTCTCCGCTCGAGGGCAAGGAAGCCGAACGGTGGGTGTCCGCGTTCCAGCAGTTTCAATGGGTGTCGGTGACAGAGGGCGACGTGACGCTCATCGACGCGGGGCGGCGGGCCTTGAATCTAGGGGCGCCAGAGGGCCAAAGCCAAGTCCCTCATGACCGGCCACAGCCCCCGAGGTCGCCAATCAAGCGCGGGGCTCACACACAGGCTTGAGGCTACGACGGCGATCTTCAGCACCGTCTCCGGTGGTCGTTTTGAGAAGCGCGTCGGCACCGCTTGCAGAGCCGTGGGTGGTCGTCGGGATGCCGATATCTATCCGCCTCCTTGACGATAACTATCCAACTCACTGACAGGGCTGACCGCTTGACGAGCCGGGCGGGGTCGTCGAGGCGCGGGCCCGAACGTCCCTGCGAGCGGCTTGACGTAAGATCAAAGCGGCCGGGGCGGGATCGCGGGGGACGCAGGCCGTCGGGGTGACGCTACAAGGTTCAAGGGGCTTGGGGCGGCGTTCGGGGTGGCTAGTGGCGGCGGATGTTCCGTTGTCAGGTGGTTGGGGGTGAGTGTTCCGCGACCGCGGGGTTGCTGGCAGGGGGTTGTGGCGCGTTCTTGGGCAGAGGTTTTCGAAATACGGGCGTGTCCACTTCTCCGCTAAACTGCCGCGCGCGATCAGGCGAAGGGCAAAGGGGCGGTCTTCAGGCGCCGCACAACGACCGAGCCCTGCAGGCCACGACCGGGGGCGGGGCAAGTGTGGGGTGACACTTGTGACGGGTGTTTCGACATCACCTAGCCTCAGGAAGAGAGATGTCGAAGGCTTTAAACCATCTATTTTCAGAGTTAGAATATGTCGGGAGACCCGTCACAAGTGTCACGCCGTCACACCCGCGGTTGCAGGCCGATACCTGTAGCCCACCGAGCCGCGCTCGTTCGCCGCTCACCGAAACCGAGCCGGTTAAGGCGTTGCCGGAACTCCTTCTGCCCCACCCTTTTGCTGATCCCCATGTTGTCCGCCCAATCATCATAGGCCTGATACAGGACTCCTATAGTTTCATCACGCCCGGCATGCCGGACGCAGATGTCATCCACGAACTGCGCCACCTGATCGGCTTCAAGTCGCCAATCCTGCTTTGCCGCTGCAGAGGTCGCGGGTTCGGTGAAACCCGACCCCACAGCGTCGCAGTAGGCGTCTAGGGCCAAGTTCAGGATGCCGGGCAATTCCGTCTTCAAGGTATCCCACAGGCGGGGGTCCTGCTCGTCGGCAGTGAACACCCGGTTGAACGTGATGATCAGCGCGCGCCGGAAGAGGGCCTCGCTAAAGTCGCGGGTGTGGGGCATGTGGTTGGTGCCGAACCAACAGGTGCAGTAGGGCTGCATGACAAACGGGTTGCGGAACTTGTGTTCCACAGTGGTCGGCTCGCCGGACGTGATGCCCTTTAGCTCCGCGTCAGCGATCACTTCGCCCTGCTTGAGTTCGGTGACAATGTTGGCGAGCTTGTG